>NZ_JBSFJX010000036.1:0-68208 GCF_053598275.1 Streptomyces sp. NPDC001156
TGGGACAGGGGGACGGTGGTGACCGGCGGGATCGTCCAGGACGCGGTGAGGTACCAGCGCCCACGCTGCACGTCGTAGTGGATGCGGTAGGCCACGGACCGGTTCGTGGTGATGCGGTCGGCCCACTCGTCGCTTCGGTGGTGGAAGACCACGGTTGCGGCGAGGACGTACCGGCCGTGCGGGGCGTTCGCCAGGTGCGCCAGCGGGACGGGAAGCTTGATACTCACCGTGCCGTCCGGGGTGACGCGGATCGTCTCGTTCCCCAACCGCTTGCCCGACTCGCCGTCCGCCTGCAGGAACCAGCGCGCTGCCTCCCAGCGCTGTCGCCATGCGTGCTCGGTGAGCTGCGCCGCGTCGAGGTGGTGTCGGGTGTGGAGCAGGCGTTTGCCGCCCCGCACGACCCGCACCCGCCCCACCTCGTGATCGGCCCGCTCCCGCTCCAGCCGATCCTTGAGCAGATGCAGCCGCCGGGACTTTTGGAACCACTCCTGCCGGGTGCGGTATCCGCCCGGAGCCCGCTTCGTGCCCTTCTCGCCCACCGGCAGCGACAGGCGGTGGGTGATCGTCTTGATGCCGGCCTCAAGGCTGTGGATGTGCGCGAGCTGGGCGCGCCGGGACAGCGCCCACTGATCGTGGGTGGCCTTCGTGATCGAACCGGCCCAGCGCGAGGACGACGTGTCGGTCAGGGCCCGCTTGCGCCTGGCCCACGTATCTGCGGAGTGCTCCAGGCCTTCGGCGCACCGGCGTTTGAGATCCTTCGAGGCCAGCGACCCCAGATGCGCGCCGACCAGACGTAACACCTGCTCGTCGTCCGGCGTGAGGCCCTTGATGCGGGTGCGGATCGCCACGCCGGACGGGCCGACGGCCACGAAGGGGGCAGCGATCGTGCGCAGCGACTCACCACGCATCGATGCACCCCCTTCCACAGCACGTGATCAGCAACAGGAAGAACGCTACCGGCCGGCACTGACAGTGCCCGCCATGCGTCGTGCGTGCTGCAACACCACGAACAAGTACATGCTCGTGCACACTCACACACACTCCTGCACATCCGAAACCGAACAGCTCCCAACCCCTGCGGGGCCGGGACGGACGCCGGCAACTTCCCGCAGGATCCGTCACGGTTGCCGGACCGCGCCGTGCCGCCGGTCAGCCGACCGGGAGGGCCTGTTCGGCCCAGATGGTCTTGCCCGTGGAGGTCTGGCGGGTGCCCCAGCCCTGGGTGAGCCGAGCGACGAGGTGCAGGCCGCGTCCTCCCTCGTCGTAGACGCGAGCCCGGCGCAGATGCGGCGCGGTGCTGCTGGCGTCGGAGACCTCGCAGATCAGCGTGCGGTCCCGGATCAGCCGCAGCCCGATGGGCACTTCGCCGTACCGGATGGCGTTGGTGACCAGCTCGCTCACCACCAGTTCGGTGACGAAGGCCGCGTCCTGCAGCCCCCAGAGCGAGAGCTGGTGGGTGGTCTGGGCCCGGGCGTCGGCGACGACCGCGGGGTCGGACGGCAGCGCCCAGGCGGCGACCTGGTCGGCGTGCAGGGCGCGGGTGCGGGCGAGGACCAGGGCCACGTCGTCGACGGGGCCCTGCGGCAGCATCGCCTCGATGAGGTGGTCGCAGGCCTCGTCCAGGGAGAGGACGGGGGACGCCAGGGCTTCGCACAGCCGGTCGAGCCCCAGGCCGACGTCACGGTCGCGGGACTCGACCAACCCGTCGGTGTACAAGGCGAGCAGACTCCCCTCCGGCAGCTCCAGCTCGGTGCACTCGAAGGGCAGGCCCCCGACACCGAGCAGCGGACCCGGAGTGAGCCGGACTAGGCTGACCGTGCCGTCCGGCAGCAGCACGGCCGGCGGGACGTGGCCCGCGCTCGCCAGTGTGCAGACGCGGGAGACCGGGTCGTAGACGGCGTACAGACAGGTCGCGCCGATCCCGCCGGTCAGCGGCTCGTCCCCGACGACGCTCTCGTTGTCGGTGGTGAGGTGGCTGACCAGGTCGTCGAGATGGGTCAGGAGCTCGTCGGGGGGAAGGTCCACATCGGCGAGGGTGCGCACGGCCGTGCGCAGCCGCCCCATGGTGGCCGAGGCGTGGATGCCGTGCCCGACCACGTCGCCGACGACCAGGGCGACCCGGGTACCGGACAGGGGCACCACGTCGAACCAGTCACCGCCCACTCCGGCGCCATTGCCGGCCGGCAGATAGCGGTACGCGACCTCCACGGCCGCCTGCTGGGGGAGGTCACGGGGCAGCAGACTGCGCTGGAGAGTGAGCGCGTTGGTGCGCTCGCGGGTGTAGCGGCGCGCGTTGTCCACGCCGACCGCCGCCCTGCCGGCGAGTTCCTCGGCGAGGATGAGGTCGTCCGGCTCGAAGGGGACCGAGTCCTTGAGACGGGCGAAGACCGCCACGCCGAGCGAGATCCCCCGCGCCCGCAGCGGTATGGACATGACCGAGTGGAAATCGAATGCGTGCACACTGCGGTATCGCCTCTCGTTGACGGCGATCCATTGGTTGAAGTCGG
The DNA here is from genome assembly GCF_053598275.1 of Streptomyces sp. NPDC001156. Lineage (NCBI taxonomy): Bacteria > Bacillati > Actinomycetota > Actinomycetes > Kitasatosporales > Streptomycetaceae > Streptomyces > Streptomyces sp. NPDC001156. The sequence goes on from NZ_JBSFJX010000036.1 coordinate 2,508, forward strand.
GATCCCCCTTCGCGCTGAGCACGGGCCGCCCGGTGCGGAGGGCCCGGGCGGGGGGTGAGAGCGGGAGATAGGTGTCGATGGCGCCGAGTGCGACGGCCGCTTCGGGCACCCCCTGTCGGGCGGACTGGTGTGCCACGCGCCGCAGGCCGACCGAGGCGTCGACGGGTCCCGGAACGGGCTCCTCACCGCGCGTCACGGTGTCCAGCAGGTCCACGCTCACGAAGTCGGCGAGGTGCGGCACGGCCAGATCGGCCAGTTCCTCGGCGGTACGGGTCACGTTCAAGGTGGTGCCGATGCGGGTGCCCGCCTCGTTCAGCAGCGCCAGGCGCTGCCGGGCCGTATGGTGCTGGCTGCTCTCGAAGGTCGCGGTGCCGACACCGCACACGCGGTTGGTCACAGGGTCCCGCACCGGCCACAGCTCGATGACCCAGGCCTGCTCCCGGGTGGAGGACGGCCCTGGGATGTGCCGCTCGTAGCGCATCGGCTCCGCCCGCTCCGCGACCTGCTGGACACACCTCAGGAACCCTTCGTCGGCGCGGCTGCCGTCGAGCAGATCCGTGTACGGCGACGGGCCCGTCTCACCGTCGTCACGACGGGGGCTTCCCGACGCCATGGCGTTCAGCTGCCAGGAGCGGGTGTCAGTGGTGAAGGTGGACAGGGCGATCGAGGACTGGGCGAAGGCCCACGCCACCATCCTCTGATCGCGCTGCGCCTCCGTCGAGCCGGTCGCGGCGATCACCACGAACCCCTGGGGCCGGCCTCGGCCGTCGAGCGACGGGTAGGCGTGCAGGGTCAGTGCCACGCGGTGACCGTCGCGATGCCGGAGCGCCGCGGTGCCGCTCCACTCCTGGGAGCCGATCAGGGAGAGCCCCGCTGCGTCGGACGGCCCGCGGGCGGCGAGCAGATCGGTCGCGGCGTGGCCTACGACCTCCGCCGCACGGTAGCCCAGCAACCGCTCGGCCGCCGGGCTCCAGCCCGTGATGGTGCCTCCCGGGCTGATGGTGGCCGTGACCGCGTCGGACACGCTTCCGCTGTGACCGACGTTCCACTCAGGATCAGTCATTCCAGCTCAATTCACACCAAGGATGTTACTCACAGATACCTGTAGTCCCCACCTGGTATCAGTCCAGGGTAAGACAAGTGGGACATAAGTGTCCGGAGGGGGCCAAGTTCGGCGCGACCTTCGAGTGGCGCCTCGAGTGACGCGAGGAGAGCCGCCAGGAAGGGCGGCGAGCCTGACGCCGTGAGCACCGCGGGTCCGACGGCCGGGGCGCCTCAAGCAGATGAGCTCCGTGCGCCGGCGGCCTCCGCCGCCTGCGCGCCGACCACCCGGCTCAGCCTCAGTACCCCCCACACGATGAGCGCGACCCCGATCAACTCCGGCAGCACCCACCAGCCGGTCCGGATCCGCTCCTCGAACAGCGTGATGCCGATCAGCAGGCTCACCGTGGCGTCCCCGATGGTCAGCGCGGGCTGGGACGCGCCCAGCGAGCCCGCCTGGAGGGCGTTCTCGAGCAGCAGGATCGCGCAGACACCGGTCACCGCGAAGCCGTACGTCTGCCAGGACGTCAGAAAGGCCGGCAGACCTCCCTCGGCGAACTTCCCCGTGGCCGACTTCAGCAGCGCGGCGGTGAGGGCGTTGCCGATGGCCGAGGCCGTGGCCAGCACGGCGGCCCGGAACAGCGGAGGGCGGCCCGGGCGGGCCACGGCGACCGCCGCCGCCATGGCTCCCAGGCAGATCACCAGGACCGGGAGCCAGCGCATCATGGACGCCTGGTTCTGCGCGCCGGCCGGGGATGCGGATCCGAGGACCAGTGCGAGCCCCCCGACCACCCCCGTGATCGCCCACCAGGCCGCGGGCGGCAGCCGGCGGTGCATGAGCGGGGCCGCGATCAGCAGGGCGAAGGGCAGTTCGAGGACGAAGAGCGGCTGCACCAGGGCCATGGGGCCGTTCAGCAGGGCCAGCGCCTGGAACAATGCGGCCCCCATGACCCCGCCGATGCCGAGCAGCCAGGCAGGGCGGTGTGCGAGTGCGACGACGAGCCGCAGACCACCGCCGCGCGCGACGGTGGACGCCGCCTTGCGCTGAAAGGCCGTACCCATCGCATTGCTGGCGGCGCCGATGACGGCGAACAACGCGGCGAGCACGATCATTTCTCCAGCATGCCCCCAGCCGCCTGCCACCGCCGCCGACGGCGGTCCCGTACGGCTGTTCCTTCGCGCAGTTTGTGGCCACCGGCGGGCGGGTGTGTTTCCTGCGGACGAGCGCCACGCCGGAAGCGCCGCGGAGGGAAACCGCCGTCGTGGCGTCGCGCACCCTTTGGATCACCGGCCGGCGAGGCCCGGTCCCCGCGTTTGAGCGCCGCCTCGGACTCCGTCGGATGGGACACGCGGCTGCCGCAGGCATCCGCGCCACGCGCCGCGGCCGCCGGGCTGCCGCCCTTCGGCCCTGCCTGCGGTGTCAGCGCTCTCCGGGATCGTGACCGCGCCGTGGACCGACTCGGCGGCGCCACCGGCGGGCAAGGGACGTGCCGGTCGTTTTGTCCGGACCGGCGGCCGCCGCTGCCGCGGCCAGGCTGGGCTGGAGGCGGCGGGCGACGTCGAGGTGGTCGGAGGTCCAGATGATGCGCACGGCGGTGCCGGTGGCCTGTCCGCGGTCGTCGGTCAGGTCCTGATGGAGGGACGCGACCAGGCGTGCCTCGGCGGCGGGACTGCGCGGCAGCGGATCGGGCACGGATGTGTGCATGGTCAGGCCGGTGGCCAGGGACCGGTACCAGTCGGACACGTGGTTCGCGGTGTTCAGCAGGACGAGGCGGGCGTCGGCCCGGTCCGCTTCCGTGTGCGGCTGTCCGTCGCGCTGCCACAGCATCAGCACGGCGTCCGCGGCGAGTCGCAGTCCTACGATGCCGGTGACCAGGGTCGTCATGTCCGCCAGGGGGACCGGTTTCGCGCCGTGTTCGGCGAGGTAGCCGCGGAAGGCGTCATCGAGTCTGCGGGCGGCGGCAGCCGCCTGGCGGCCCAGGCGCACCGGGGCGTCGGCCGGTGCGGGATCGGGGCCGCAGCGGCGGACGGCGTACCGCACCGCGCCCGCCAGATAGCGGGCGCTGTCCGTGTACGCCGTGGCGAGGGCACGGTCGACCGCGGCCGCGGCACCGCGCGGCCAGAAGAGCAGGCCGACCACCATGCTCACCGCGCAGCCGAGAGCGATGTCCTGGACCCGCAGCAGGGCGATGTGCCAGTTGGGGTCGTGTCCGATGTTGAACAGGATGACGAGGGTGATGGTGAAGGCCGCCTGTCCGGCGGCGAAGGAGATGGCCGTGGGTGCGATGCCGGCAACGAGCACGGCGAGGGGCAGCAGGAACCACAGAGGTGTGCCGTGGTGCCCGAACGGGTGCAGCAGCCCGGCCCCGATGAGCGAGCCGGCGACGGTACCGCCCAGGGCGCGCAGCGCGTTCTGACCAGTGTTGAGCGCGTTCGAACGCAGTACGGAAAGGGTTCCGAGAAGCACCCAGAACGAGTGCTGGATACCGGCCAGGTCGGCGAGGGCCACCGCGGCGCCGAGGCCCAGCGCGCCCCGGAGGCTGTTGTGGAGCCAGACCGAGTGCGGCTGCAGATGCGCTGCCGCCCGCTCGTGCGCCGCCGCCAGGGGCCCGCCCAGGGCGCCGGGATCGCGGCCGAGGAGACGCTCGGCCCAGCCGCGCCGTTCGGCGGCCGCCGCCAGGTCCACGTTCCCGGCGATCTGGAGCGTGGCGAACCCCAGTTCCTGGGCGCGGAACGATAGGTCCAGGGTGCCGAGGAAGGCGCGGACCGCCGATTCGGTGGCCGGGCGGGGCCGCCGCATGGGCAGTCGGGTGGTGGCGCTGCGTTCCATGTCCGCCAGGGCCGAGCGCAGTTGGGTCCTGGCTGCCTGGAGAGCGTCGGAGGGCTCGCGCGGCGCGTCCAGCAGGTCGGCGGACCGGTCCAGCACTTCGGCGCCGGCCCGGCGGACGCGATGGGCCGCCGGGTCGCAGGCCGGGAGGTCCTCGTGCGGGGGCGGCCTGTCCGCCACGATGGCGCACAGCCAGGTCAGTTCGTCGACGAGGCGGACCAGGGCCCGGGAGCCGGCGGACAGCCCGGTGGGCCGGTAGGGGGTGGCATCGAACGCGCGGCGCAGCTCGCCGGCGGCCGCGGCGGCTTCCTCGGCCGCGGCCCGGCACTGCGGGACGCCCGGCGCGTTGGGCCCGCCCGCCAGCCGCGCGGCGTCGATGCGCAGTTGCGCGGCGGTCGCGCGGCAGACACGCGAGGCGGGCGCGCTCAGGGGGTCGGCCGCCGGGCGCGGCCACAGCAGGGAGATCGCCGGTAGGGACGCGGCTGCCGCCAGCCCCGCTCCGGCGAGCCGCTCGGGCAGCTGCGACAGCGTCCCGGAGGAGGTCACCGGGAGGATGAAGGCCAGCAGCAGCGCCGTCGTCGCCCCCGACAGAACGGAACTGACCACGGCGGAGAAGAGGATCAGGAAACCCACCAGGACCATGGCGGCCACCGCGAGCCAGACCTCACGGGCCACGAGTGTGCCGAGGCAGATGAGCACCATCCAGGCCACCGCGAGGCCCAGCTGGGCCCGCAGCCGCTGCATCATCGGGCCGGTGAACTCGACGAGCAGCAGCATCGAGAACGAACCGAACGCCGCGAAGGTCGCCATGGTGGGGGATCCGATCACCTCGCCGCACAGGGCGAACAGGGCCGGCATCACGAGCGCCGTCCGCACCGCCCGGCGGGTCGCCGCGAGCTCTGGATCGTGCGTACGGAGCCAGGCCGGGGCCTGCCGCAGCCGGACGCGGCCCGGTGTCCGCATGCGCCCACACCTCCCGTCGCCGCCCCGCCAGGACCCCGGATCCGGGCTCCTCGGCGTGGACGAGACCGACGGCCGGGTGGTCGTCCCGGGCGGATGGCCGCCCGGTTTCGCTGACGCCGTCGCGCAGCCGAGTTCACCTAGCGGCGCTGCGGTACGGCACGGCGAGGACGTTTGTCGCCCCGTCAGCCGCCGCCGGGTGAGGCACCCGGGAGCACGACCGATCCGCCACCGGGGTAGGCCGTACGGACTGGGTCAGCCGCGCTCAGCCGCTCCTCGGCCATACCTCGGGTCCACCACCGTGCCACTCGATCAGGGGTGACTCGGCGACATCCAGTTCGTCCCAGCCCTCCAGCCCGGCACGCTGCAGGAGCACCGCCAGATCGTGCAGGCCGTACGCCATCCCCAGGATTTCGCCGTCGGCCCGGACACGCCGGCCGCCAGTCTCGGAGGGCGGGGAAACGATCACGCGACGCTCGGCCATACCCCCAGATTCACCCGTCAAGGGCACGCCCGCATCCCACGGCGCCCGGGCGGGCCCTCGCACTCGGGCGTACGACAGTGTCCGGCTGCCCGCCCCTGGCCCCTTTGCTGCCCGCTCGGGCGCTGATCCGTAACGACGCGGCCTAATTGTGAAGGAGCGGTTGACGCGGCGCGCCTGGAATGCAAAAGTCCGGCCGTTCCCCTACGTGACCACGAGGTCACTCAGGCATATGCCGCCACCCCAGGCGGCCGCTGTGCCGTGCCCTCGCGGCCCTGCCGGGAGGGATGCCCGGCGCCGTGATCCCGGCCCTCGACACCCCGTCCCCGACGTTGACCGAACTGCCCGCTACTTGAGGAAGACCATGCGCCACACCGCCGCCGTATTCGTCGTCGCCGTGCTCGCGTTGACGGGCTGCTCCGCCCTGGACTCGGGCAGTGACGGGTCCGCGAAGCCGACCTCCACCGCTGCCGAGACCGCGAGCGCGGAGCAGATAGCCGCCTGCACGGACGCTCTGGTGGCCAGGAAGAACGACACCGCGGACGACGGCACGCCGGAGTGCAAGGCGCTGTCCCCGGAGGACTACCTGAAGGCGCTTCAGGCGGCGAAGGAGAAGGGAGCCGACGCGACGTCGGCCTCCGCCAGCACACAACCGTAGCCCTCGCGTCGAGCAAGTCTGGGAGAACGCCGAGCAGTCGGGGAAGGGGGAGGAGCCGCCGCCCGTCGGCCCCGACAGCGCAGGGGACCATGCGCTGTCGGGGCGTACCGGAGCCCCCGCTGCCCAGCCCGGCCGGCCGGTTCGTGCCCGGTGTCGGCGACCGGGAGCAGGGCGTCGGACGGGTGGCGCCGGCACGGCGGTGTCCGGTCAGTACAGCTGACGGTAGGTCATGCGTACTTTCCGGTCGGCTACCGAAAGGTATCCGAGCCGGGACCTGCCGGACGGGCACGCCCCGGCTCCGGCGGGACCGATCCCTCTTACGGCCGAGGCGGGCGGGCACCTGGTCCGTGCCGGTGCCCCGGCCCGTCCTGCGCATGGTGCAGGCTCCACCGGGGCCCCGCCCAGCGAGCGCGGGGCCCAGGGGTGCCGGATTCGAGGCAGGGGCGGACGGCGTCACTGGACCGGACGTTCAGGGACCGGTGGTGCCTCTCGTATCGAGGTCGAGACCGCCTCGGTCATCGGCACTCAGTGGCGGTGGGCACCTGACATACAGGCCGTCAGAACGTGGGCGCCCAGCCGCGAAAGGACGACTCGAGTCCGTCGCCCCGTGCGCGAGCCGGGACCGTCCTGCCGCTCAGGCGGCCGCGACGCCGCCCCGTTCTCCCGCGCCATGGTGAATCGGCGTCCCGGAGCCGGTCAGCGGGACGCCCGTGCCGCCCCGCCGGGCCGCGACGATCTCGGCCGCGATCGACAGAGCGGTCTCCTCGGGCGTCCGGGCACCCAGATCGAGGCCGATCGGCGACCGCAGCCTGGACAGCTCCCGCTCGCTCACCCCCGCCTCACGCAGCCGCCGGTTGCGGTCTTCATGGGTGCGGCGTGAGCCCATGGCGCCGACGAACGCGACCGGCATCCGCAGCGCCGCCCTGAGCAGGGGTACGTCGAACTTGGCGTCGTGCGTGAGCACGCACAGCACCGTGCGCCTGTCGGTCGCGGTACGCCGCAGGTAGCGGTGCGGCCAGTCGACCACGATGTCGTCCGCGTCGGGGAATCGGGCCCGTGTGGCGAAGACCGGCCGGGCGTCGCACACGGTCACGTGGTAGCCGAGGAACTTGCCCGCACGCACGAGCGCAGCGGCGAAGTCGATCGCCCCGAAGACGATCAGCCTAGGCGGGCGTACATGCGTCTCGACCAGCAGGGTGAGGCCGCCCGGGCAGTGCGATCCGTCCTGCGAAAGCTCGACCGTGCCGGTGCGCCCGGCCTCCAGCATGGCCCGTGCCTCGGCCGCCGCGGTCCGGTCCAGTTCCATCCGCCCGCCCAGATGGCCCTCGTACGCTCCGTCGGGGCGCACGAGCACGGCCCTGCCGAGCAAGGCGGCCGGCCCCCGGGCCACTCGGGCGATAGCCGCGGGCTCATGCCGTACGGCTGCCGCCAGCGCCGATTGCAGGACCGGCCGTGCCGGTGACTGCGTGCCGACCGGAGTGACCATGATGTCGATGACCCCGCCGCAGGTCAGCCCGACGGCGAAGGCGTCCTCGTCGCTGTAGCCGAAGCGTTCCAGGACCGTCTCGCCGTCCCGCAGCGCCTGGACGCACAGCTCGTACACCGCCCCTTCGACACAGCCGCCGGACACAGAGCCGATGACCGTGCCTTCGCTGTCGACGGCGAGGGTCGCGCCGGGACCGCGCGGCGCGCTGCCGCCGACGGCCACCACGGTGGCGACGGCGAAGTCCCGGCCCTCCTCGATCCAGCCGCTCAACTGCTCGGCGATGTCAAGCATGCGGCGCTCCCGCGCCGGCCGACAGAACGCGGTCGGGACGGATGGGCAGATTCCGGTGGCGTACACCGGTGGCGTGCCAGACCGCGTTGGCGATCGCCGCCGCGGCGCCGACGATGCCGATCTCCCCGATGCCCTTGATGCCGACCGGGTCGTCCGGGTCCGGGTCCTCCAGCCAGTGCGCCTCCAGGTGCGGTACGTCGGCGTGCGTGGCGACGTGGTAGCTCGCGAGATCGGCTCCGACATGTCCGCCCGAAGCCAGGTCCCTGACCGCCTCCTCGTACAGTGCCATGGAGATGCCCCAGGTCATCCCGCCGACGAGCTGGCTGCGTGCCGTGAGCGGGTTGACGATCCGGCCCGCCGCGAAGACGCCGAGCATACGTCGTACGCGTACCTCGCCCGTGGTGATGTCGACGGCCACCTCGGCGAACTGCGCTCCGAAGGAGTGCCGTTCCTTCGGCGTGAGGGCGCCGATGGCCGCGGACGTGTTCGATCGCGCCGTGATGCCCTCCGCGGGGACGGTGGTGCCGAGGGCGAGTAGCTCCCGCACCTCGCGCGCGGCCTCCGTCACCGCCCAGGCCCAGGAGCGGGTGCCCATCGACCCTCCGGCGATCATCGCCGGCCCGAAGTCGCTGTCCCCGATCCGGACCCGGACACGGTCCGGGACCACCTCCAGGGCGTCGGCCGCGACCAGGGTGAGCGCGGTCCTGGCCCCGGTTCCGATGTCCGCAGCGGCGATCCGCACGGTGAAGGTGCCGTCCGCCTCCGCCGTCACGACCGCGGTGGACGGTCCCGCTCCCGCGGGGAAGGAGGCCGCCGCCGTGCCGGTGCCCAGCAGCCAGCGCCCGTCGCGGCGCAGGCCGGGACGCGGGTCCCGGTCCGCCCAGCCGAATCTGCGGGCGCCCTCCTGGAAACAGGCGAGCAGGTTACGGCCCCCGAACGGCAGCCCGGACACAGGACCTCGCTCGGGTTCGTTGCGTGCGCGCAGCTCGATCGGGTCGATCCCGCACTTCTCGGCGAGTTCGTCGAGTGCCGCTTCCAGTGCGAACGAGCCCGGTGCCTCGCCCGGCGCACGCATCCAGGTCGGTGTCGGCACATCGAGCCGTACCACCTGGTTGGCCGTGTGATGGGCGTCGGCGTCGTACATAACCCGTGCCACCCCGGCGCTCGGCTCGACGAACTCGTGCACGGTCGAGGTGAGGTTGAGGGAGCTGTGCTCCAGTGCGCGCAGCCGTCCGCCGGAGTCGGCGCCGAGCCTGACGCGCTGGGTGGTGGGACTGCGGTACCCGGCGAGCGAGAACATCTGACGACGGGTCATGATCACGCGTACCGGCCGCCGCAGCACGGTGGCGGCCATCACGGCGGCCACCTGGTGGGCGCGGACCCCCTTGCTCCCGAAGCCGCCGCCGACATGTTCGGACCGCACCCGTACCGCGGCCGGGTCGAGGGAGAACAGTTTGGCGAGTCCGTCCGCGACCCAGGTGGTTCCCTGGTTGGAGTCCACGACTTCGAGCCGCCCGTCGTCCCACCGGGCCATCGCCGCGTGCGGCTCCATCGGGTTGTGGTGCTCTTCCGGCGTGGTGTACTCCGCGTCCACGACGACGGCGGACGCCGCGAGTTCGCCGTCGAGGTCCCCTCGCTCCGTCACCCCCGGCATATGGCCGTCCACCGGGTACGCATCCGGGTGCCCGCCGGTGAACGCCACGTCGTGCGGCTCCTGCGCGTAGTGCACCACGAGCGCCTCGGCGGCCTCCCTGGCCTGTTCGGACGTCTCGGCCACGACTAGCGCCACGGGCCAGCCCATGTGCGGCACCCGGTCGTGCTGGAAGAGGGCCGAGGTCGGCTCCGGCGCCACCCCCAGCAGACCGGTGTGGTCGCTGTCGACGCGCGGGGCGTTCTGGTGGTGCAGCACGGCGAGGACACCTGGCATACCGAGGACCGGATCCGTCTCCACCGAGCGGATGCGGCCGCGGGCGACGGTGGACAGCACCAGCCAGCCGTGGGCGAGTTCGGCGAAGGGGATCTCGCCTGCGTAGCGAGCCGCCCCGGTGACCTTGTCCCGGCCTTCCACACGGACGTGCGCCGTCCCGACGGAGGCTTTGGCCGTCGCGGTCCCGGTCGTCAGGGTCGTCATCGGTCGGCCTCCTCGGCGAGTTCGGTGAGCACGGCCACCACGAGGTTGCGCATCAGCGTCACCTTGTATCCGTTGTGCGGCAGCGGCTCGGCCGCCGCCAGTTCGGCGTCCGCGGCGGCGGCGAAGGTCTTGCCGTCGGCCGGCGCGCCGGTGAGGACGCGTTCGGCCGTCCGGGCGCGCCAGGGCCGGGACGCCACGGCGCCGAAGGCCAGACGTACGTCCTCTACGACACCGTCCCGGACGTCGAGCGCACCGGCGATCGAGGCGATCGCGAACGCGTACGAGGCACGCTCCCGCACTTTGCGGTAGCGCGATCGGGCGGCGACCGGAGCGGGCGGCAGGGTGACGCCCGTGATCAGCGCTCCCGGCGGCAGGGCGGTCTCCCGGTGCGGGGTGTCGCCCACCGGCAGGTAGAACTCGGTGAGCGGCAACTCGCCTGGCCCGTCCAGCGTTTCGTAGGAGACGACGGCGTCGAAGGCGGTCAGCGCCACGCCCATGTCCGAGGGGTGGACTGCCACACAGTGCTCGGAGGCACCGAGGATCGCGTGGTTGCGGTGCTCGCCCTCGACCGCGGGGCAGCCGCTGCCCGGGACACGCTTGTTGCACGGCCTGGTCACGTCGGCGAAGTAGCCGCAGCGGGTGCGCTGGAGCAGGTTCCCGCCGACCGTGGCCATGTTGCGCAGTTGCCCGGAGGCACCGGCCAGCACCGCCTGTGCCAACGCCGGATACCGTCGCCGTACTTCGGGGTGGGCGGCGAGATCGCCGTTGGTGACGGTGGCGCCGATGCGCAGGCCGCGGTCGTCCGTCGACTCGATCCGGTCCAGGGGGAGTTCGCGTACGTCCACCAGTCGGGCGGGCCGTTCCACCCCGGTCTTCATCAGGTCGACGAGGTTGGTGCCGCCGCCGAGGAAGCGCGCGTCCGGATCGTCACCGAGCAGGGCCACCGCGCCGGCGACGTCTGACGCCCTCTGATAGCCGAATTCCCTCATGCCGCCGCCTCCGCCGGGTCCTGTGCCTCCGCGCCGGCAGCGGCCGCCCGGGCGACCGCCTGCACGATCGACACATACGCGCCGCAGCGGCACAGGTTGCCGCTCATCCGCTCCCTGATCTCGTCGTCGGTGAGCGGTGGTGGTCCCGCTTCGGGCCGGACGTCGTCGGTGACGGCACTGGGCCAGCCCTCGGCGTGTTCCTTGAGCACCGCCACCGCGGAACAGATCTGTCCGGGGGTGCAGTAACCGCACTGGTAGCCGTCGAGGTCGAGGAACGCCTGCTGCACCGGGTGGAGCCGCTCGGCGTCGGCCACGCCTTCGATGGTGGTGATCTCGCGCCCCTCGGCAGCCACCGCGAGCTGTAGGCAGGAGACGGCCCGGCGCCCGTCGACCAGTACGGTGCAGGCACCGCACTGTCCCTGGTCGCAGCCCTTCTTCGTGCCGGTCAGATCGAGGCGCTCGCGCAGTGCGTCGAGCAGGGTGGTGCGGTGGTCGACGGACAACGCGTACTTCTCGCCGTTGATGTTCAAGATGATGTCGCTGTACGTCGACAAGGGGGCTGGGGCCATGATCAGCCTTCTTTCCCGTATCAGGGGCACGTGGGGGGCGGTCCGGCAGGCAGACGACTCGGGGGGAGGGCGCTGTACATAGCGGTATCGCTTGCGATGCGTGCAGGATGCGGGGGGCCAACGCCGATGGGCGGCCACCGGCAGGCGGCCTCGGCCGTGTCCGACGCTATGGTGGAGCTAAGCGGACAGCTGTCCGGTAATGAGAAACGTAACGGACAGCTGTCCGGTTAGCAAGGCCGGGGTCGGCCGGGGACCCGCGAGGAGGGCGAGTGCAGCGGAAGAAGGAGGCGCCTCTGCGCTCGGACGCGCAACGAAATCGCGAGCGCATCCTGGAAGTGGCCGTGACCGAGCTGACGCGTTGTGCGGACACCCCCCTGAGCGTGATCGCCAAGAAGGCGGGCGTCGGGCAGGGCACTTTCTACCGCAACTTCCCCAATCGCGAGGCGCTCGTCCTTGAGGTGTACCGGTACGAAACGCAGCAGGTCGCCGACAGCGCGGCCCAGCTGCTGGCGACGCGGGCGCCGGACCAGGCGCTGCGCGAGTGGATGGACCGCCTTGCCCGGTTCGCCATGGCCAAGGCCGGTCTGGCGGATGCCATCCGGCAGGCCACCAGCGCCCCCGGGAGCCCCGCGAAACCGGGCCACACACCGGTGACCTCCGCGGCCGAACTCCTGCTCCGCGCGAACGAGGAGGCCGGCACCATTCGTCCGGGTGTGACCTCCGACGACTTCCTCCTCGCCATCGCCGGCCTCTGGCAAATCGATCCCCGCACGGACTGGCAGCCGCGCGCCACCAGGCTGCTGGACCTCGTGATGGACGGACTGCGTGGGGGAGCACCCCGGGGCTGAGCAGCGCGCCCCCGCCGTGCTCAAGTGCAGGGCGCACGGCCGGTTTCGCCTGCGCCCACGGCACGGATGCGGCGCGCCCGCCGGTGAGGGCGACTCAGGTGCCGCGGCACCGTCACGGGCGCGCCGTTCCGGACGTCGCCGGCGCGCCCTTCGGATCGGTGGCTTCCGGGCTATGGCTCCCCGGAGCCGACCGGCTTGGGCCGGCCGCTGCCGACGGCGACCGCGAAGGCACCGTGGTCCTTCACGCGCGCTCCGCCGGTTCCCGTGCCGTGTTCGGCGAGCGGACCCACGGTCAGACCGGCGTCACGGCAGGCGTTCACGATCCCCGGCAGCGCGCCGAGTGTGGCGCGCCAGCAGCCGGCGGCCGAGGTCCGGTCGGAGTCGTGCAGGAGCAGGGTGCCGCCGCCCCGCAGGTCGGCTTCGGCGACCGCGCGTACGGAGTCGGGCGTGGCGTCCGCGGTCCAGTCCCTGCCCCAGGCGGTCCACAGCACCGGTTCGAGCCCGGCCCTCCGGGCGGCCCCCCAGCGTCCCGAGGTGAGGATGCCGTACGGCGGGCGGTACCAGCGCGGCGCACTGCCCGTGATGTCGCGCACGGCGTGGACCGCGCGCAACAGGTCGGCCGTATCCCGTCCGGGGGAGGGCAGCCACGGGCGGTCATGGGTCCAGCCGTGTACGGCGAGTTCGTGCCCGCGCTCCAGGGTCTGACGGGTCAGTGCCGGGTACCGCGCGACGGCCTCGCCCAGCACGAAGAAGGTCGCCCGCACGCCGAGACCGTCCAGCGCGTCGAGGAAGCGCGGTGTGGACGCCGGATCCGGACCGTCGTCGAAGGTGAGGGCGATGTGCCTGGGGCGGCCGACACCGGCGAGCCGCGGGAAGCAGCGCCGCCGCAGGCCGGGCAGCCAAGTCACGGCCGGACCGATGTGCGCGGCCGCGACCGCGGCGAACGGCGCCAGGGCCATGCCAGCACGCATGGCGGGGGGATGGGGCATGGGTGAGTGCGCCTCCTTCGGCGTCGCGGTCCGGGGGTGGCCGGTTCACGACCCTTGATGTGCCGGTCTCTGCGTGCCGGGGTCCGCGCCGTTGCGGCCTCCCGGCGCCGAGTCCCAGGCGCCGCTGACCGACGGGGCTCTCGCCAGCCCGATGCTTCCGGCCCCGATGAGTGCCACGCCGACGAGTTCCGGCAGGACCCGCACACCGAGGGCGATCTGCTCGCCGTACAGCGCCCACCCCAGCGCCACACTGGTCAGGGCGTCGCCGAGGGTCAGGGCGGGTTGGGACGCCGCCAGGGTCCCGGCCCGCAACGCGCTCTGCAACAGCAGGAAGGCGACCACCCCGACGCCGACCGTCGCGTACGGCGGCCATTGCGCCAGCACGGTGCCCGACTCCTCCCCGGCTCTTCCCACGACCTCCTTCAGCAGCGCGGCCGTGGCGGCGAACGACACCGCGGACGCGAGCCCGAGCAGCCCGGCGCGCGGCGCGCCCCTGCACAGGCGGGCCACGGCCACCAACAGGGCTACGGCGCACAGCACCGATACTCCCGCCGGCAGCCAGCGCCCTGGCAGAGCCGTGGACCGGCCGAGAGAGGGATTCGCCGCCCCGAGGAAGAGGGCCAGCCCGACGCCGAGGGCCACGAAGGCCAGCCAGGTGCGACGGTCGGGGTGCCGGTGGAAGACCACGCTGCCGACGGCCAGGGTGAACAGCAGCTCACTCGCCATCAGGGGCTGGACCAGGGACAGGCTGCCCACGGCCAGCGCGGCGGCCTGCAGCACCGTCGACAGGGCGAGCAGGCCCGCACCCGCCAGCCAGTGCGGCCGCCGCAACACCCCGGCCAGCCACCGCGCCGCCTGGCGCACCCCTCTGCCGCCCTCCGGCTCGTCCGTCGCGGCCCGGCGCTGCAGGACCGACGCCGAGGCGTTGCAGAGCGCCGCGAGCAGGGCCAGGAGGACCGTCAGCCAGCTCACCCGTCACTCATCCGAACCTGGCGGCGAGCCGCCGGTACAGCCCCGGTGCCGCGCCGCGCACTCGCGCGGGCAGGCGCAGCCAACCGGGTACGAAAACCTCGTCCCGGCCCCGGCACACGGCCGACCAGACGGCCTCCGCCACCCGTTCGGGCGGCACCGGCTTCGGCCTCGACCGCAGATAGGGCACCCCGCGCCGATCGAAGAACGGAGTGTCCACCACACCGGGGACCACATGACTGATGCCCACACCCGTGCCGCGCAGTTCGTACCGCAGGGCGTCGGCGAAGGTGCCGAGTGCCGCCTTGGCCGCGGAGTAGACGGCCTCGTCGCGTACGCCCACCGTGCCCGCGAAGGATCCGATGATCACCACGCGTCCGGAGCCGGCTTCGACCATGTGGGGGAGAAGCTGCCGTATGAGGTGCATCGTGGCGAGCACATCCACGCCGATGACCTCGTCGATGTCGCGGGCCGGCATGCTGCCGAAGTCGCCCGCCCAGCCGATGCCGGAGCACGCCACCAGCAGGTCCACCCGGCCCAGGCGGTCGAGTGCGAACTCGGCCAGCCGGCGGTGGGCACCCGGCGTGGTGTGATCCGTGGGGAAGGCGATCGCGGACGTCTGCGCGGCGACACGGGTCAGCCGGGTCATGTCGCGCCCGTTCAGCACCAGCCGCCACCCTCCCTCTGCGGCGAGGCGTCCGGCGACGGCGGCTCCGATGCCGGAGGACGCGCCGGTCACCAGTGCCGTACCCCGCCGAACCGACCGGCCATCGGAACGCCTGCCCGTCTCGGACGGCGCGTCCACCGGGAAGGCGGAAGCGGATCGAACACGGGAGGGAGCATGAGACATGGCGGCTGACCTCAGCTGCGACTGGCGGACACCGGAGTGACGGGCGGAAGGCGACTGCTCCTGGTTCGAGCCAAGGGTGCAGACGGGTATCCCGCTCGCCACACTCTGAAACTCGGAAAGGGGTCGGAGGCGTTTGGACATGGATGAACAAGGACAATCGGTACTGATATGTGCATTTTCCCCTGCGTCGCCACAGCGGGCGACGCGAGCGGACGTGACCCGTCCGCCCACGACGGGTGACGGGCGCGGCTCCGCCGATGGGATCGCACCACGATCGGCTGCCCCCGCAGCCTCTCCCGCATGCCGTGGCTGAGCCTGCCCGGCACGCCCGGCGGGACTCCCGGCGGCTGCTGATCGTCAGCGCGAGCATGGGGTCCGGACACGACGCGGTGGCAGCCGAACTCGCGCGCCGTGCGTGGAGCCGCGGTCACGAGGCACATGTGGTCGACGTCCTGGGTCTGCTGCCGCCCGGCCTGGGAATGGGCCTGCGCAGCGGCTACCAGGCATCCGTACGGAGCTTCCCCTGGGCGTACGCGGCGGTCTATCGCGTGTTCCTGCGGCGCGGGACCGGCCGTCGGCCCAGCGGCGTGCCGCTGGCCAGGCTCGCCGGCGACCGCCTCATGGCACTGGTGCAGGACGCCGGCGCGGACATGGTGGTCCCCGTCTTCCACCTCGGCGCGCAACTGACCGGTCATCTGCGGTCCCAGGGCCGTCTCCGGGTGCCGAGCGCCGTCGTCCTGATCGACTTCGCCGTGCACCGGCAGTGGCTCCACGAGGGCAACGACACGTATCTCTGCGTCACGGACCAGGCCGCGGACGAGGTGCGTCAGGACATCTCCGTACCCGCCGAGGCGGCCGGACCCGTCGTGGCACCCGAGTTCTTCGCACCGTCGGCCACGGCGGCCCTGTGGGCACGGCGCTTCGAGCGGCACGGTCCCGGACGCCCACCGGTCCTTCTGTCCGCGGGCGCCTGGGGAGCCGGCTCCCGCCTCCCCGGCACCGCACGGCTGCTCGCCGCGCGCGGCTTCCTTCCGGTGGTCCTGTGCGGCCGCAACGAGCGGCTCCGCGGCACCCTGTCCGGCGACGCGGGAGTGCTCGCCCTGGGCTGGACCGCCGACATGCCCGGGTTGCTGCACGCAGCCCGGGCTCTGGTCGACAACGCCGCCGGGCAGACCGCGGTACAGGCCCTCGCCGCGGAGCTTCCGGTCGTGGGGTACCGGCCCCTGCCCGGCCATGGCGCGGACGGGGTACGGCGTATGGCCGCACTCGGCCTCTCCAACCTCGCGGTCGACGAGCGTGAATTGCTCGACGCGCTGGGACGAATCGCCGTAGCCGGTCCCGACCGGAAGCACCGCGCGGCTCAGGGCCGCGCGCTCTTCCGGGACGATGTCCTGACACGGCTGCTGGCGGTTATCGACACGGCCGCCTGATCAGCCGAAGGACGTCCTGCGTCCAGCGGGAGGTGTCCCGCCGGCTCTCGGCGGGTTCTCCGGCTCACCGACCGCGGCGGGCTACGCCGATGGTCAGGCCCATCGCGGCGAGCCCCAGAAGGAGCGTCACCGCGCCGAGAACGCAGTTGTTCCAGATGATGCCGGCCGTCGCACTGTGGGCCGCGGTGACCACCCAGGGGGAGATCAGAAGCCACACGCCGAGCGGCGCGACCACCCAGGCCAGGCGGAACATGCGTTCCGGTGCCATGGTCAGGCACAGCCCGATGAGGGCGAGGGTGATGCCGACGATCAGATTGCTGACGGTGAGATTGCGCTCAGAGGCCGAGAAGTGCACGACCCAAGCTGAGATCGCGGCGTAGACGCCCGCCAGGAGGATCAGTCCCTCGATGGCGATCGCCGAGCCGCTGGAGGCCGTGCGCTCGAGCCGTTCCCGCATCTCTGCCAGTTCGGGATGCGTGCCCATTGCACTGGTGGACTGCCGCGGATACGACATCGCTGCCGTCTCCCCTCTATGAGAGGTTATTCCCTTAGGCAACGAATTCCCCAATATGGGTGATTTATTCATCCTTTATGGCATTTGCTCCAGTCGGTCAGGGCGGCGGAGGCAACGCGTCGGGAGAGTCACCCCGGCTGCCGCCGCTCGGGGCCTTCCCGCTGCGACAGATGTGCCAGGAACCACTGCCCGGCGGCCTCGGCGACCTGCTCCAGGGCGCCGGGTTCCGGGAAGAGGTGGGTGGCACCTGGTATCACATAGATCTCGTGCGGCGCCGACAGCGCCGCGGCGGCCTCCTGATTGAGATTCAGGACCGTTTCGTCGTTGCCCCCGACGATGAGCAGGACCGGTGCTCTCACCTGCTCCAGGGCGTCGCCCGCCAGGTCCGGCCGCCCGCCCCGGGAGACGACCGCATACACCCGCTCCGGTTGCTCGGCCGCCGCCATCAGCGCCGCGGCCGCCCCCGTACTGGCCCCGAACAGGCCAGCGGGAAGGCCCCTGGTGTTGGGCTCCTGCGCCAGCCAGTCGAGAGCGGCGCCCAGGCGCCGGCTCAGCAGAGGAATGTCGAAGCGGTACTGGGCCGTCGCCGCGTCCTCGCGCTCTTCACGTTCGGAGAGGAGGTCCAGCAGCAATGTGCCCAGTCCCATCTTGTGCAGCTCGGCTGCGGCCGCGCGGTTGCGCACGCTGAGCCGGGAACTGCCGCTGCCGTGTGCGAAGAGCACCACCGCGGGTACGTGCCCGGGCACCACCAGGTCACCCGTGAGCACCGCTTCCTCGGTGGGCACCATCACCAACTCGGAGATCATCTTGTTCATCTCCCCGTGGCTGTCCGATATTCCGGTCACTGCGGGTACCCAGGGTGGGCCGACACACGCGCTCCGACGGTTCACCACCGGCCGCGACGTCCCGGGCTCAGGCCGGGTGGAGGTCCCGCAGCGTCTCGAGCGCCTCGAGCACCTCCTGATCGGAGACCTGCTCGAAGTCGGAGTACCACTCGCCCACCGACCCGAGGTGCTGCGGCTGGTGCAGGCAGATCACGTCGTCGGCCTCTTCCTGCAACTCCCGCGCGGCGTAGCGACTGCACACGGGGACGGCGAGGACGAGGCGGTGCGGGGCCTCGTGGTGCAGATGGCGCAGTGCCGCCCGAGCCGTGATGCCGGTCGCCAGTCCGTCGTCCACGAGTACGACGGTGCGTCCCGTGACGTGTGGCGCGGGGCGCCCTGCCCGGTAGAGACCTTCGCGCCGGTACAGTTCGGCCCGTTCCCCGGCGACCTCCGAACCGAGCTTGTGCTCGTCCAGCTGCATCGCCTCCAGGCCCACGGCGTCGAAGAGCGGCGGATCGTCGTCGACGATCGCGCCGATGCCGATCTCCGGAGCACCGGGCACGCCGATCTTGCGGACGACCAGTACGTCCAGGGGGGCCTTCAGGGCCCGGGCGATCTCCGCCCCGATCGGAACACCGCCGCGTGGCAGCGCGAGCACGATCACGTGGGTGAGATCACCGCTGCCGGCCCACTCCAGAAGCCGTTCGGCCAGTTCCTGTCCGGCTTGCCGATGGTTGCGGTAACGCACGGCGTTGCTCCCTTCCTCGCCTCCTGGCGCGGGTCTGCTGGGCCTGCGTACGCGGTGCTCGACTCCCGCCGTCGCGGACGGGGCACCCATTGATGCCTATTTCGCCCCATACCCTCGCAAGATGTGCTTCAACGAGCGCGGGTACCCAGCGTGCCGACACAGACGCCGAATCTGCGCTCGAATTCGGGTGGACGGTGCCGTGCAGCCGCTGGCCGCTTTCCCTGTCGACTACCTGGGACCGCTCGGGCGGCTCGGCAGACCTCAGAGCTGGATCAGCTGGTCCGCCGGGTCCGGGAGGCGGTAGGCGGCGAGTACGGCGGTGTCGTCGTCCAGATGTGCGTTGCTGAAGGAGAGCAGGTCCTGGTGCAGGTGGTCCAGGAGTTCACGGGGCGGGAGCGCGCCCCATCCCCGGACGCGTTCGATCAGCGGGTAGAAGTTTCCGTCGGGGTCGCGGGTCTCGGTGACACCGTCGGTGTAGAGCAGCAGTTGGTCGCCGGGCCGCAGGGACTCGACTTCCACGCGGTAGTGGTCACCGATCAGAACGCCGAGATTGATGGGGGGCGAGGGATCGGCCGATTCCAGCTCGGTGACCCCGCCCGGGCCGATGCGCAGGGGTGGTGGGTGGCCGCAGTTGACCAGGCGCACGACGGGTTCGTCCTCGGGGATCTCGGCGAACACCGCGGTGACGAAGCGCTCCGCCATCTCGCTGCCGGGCAGCTGGGCGGCTCGGCGGGCCATGCTCGTCTCCACCCGGTGTGCCACCGCGGCCAGATCCGGCTCGTCGTGGGCGACCTCGCGGAAGGCGCCCAGCATGGTCGCCGCCGTCTCCACGGCGACCATGCCTTTGCCCCGGACGTCACCGATGAGCAGGCGGACGCCGTGCGCGGTGGGCACGGCCTCGTACAGGTCCCCGCCGATGTTCGCCTCCGCGGCGGCGGAGAGGTAGAGGGTTTCCACACAGACCTGGCCGAGGCGGTGGGGGACCGGGCGCAGCAGGACCCGCTGCGCGGTTTCGGCCACGGCGCGCACCGTGGCGAGGGCTCGCTCCCGGCGGGTGCGGTGGGCGGCGACGATGGCGCCGAGGGCGCCGATCAGGGCGGTGGAGATGTACGCGGCCACATAGTGGCGCTCCCACAGGAAACCCACCGAGCGGCCCGCACAGCACGGGGTGCCGGCGAGGAGGGCCTCGAGGGCGATGGCGCAGACCATGACGACGGCGACCGTGGTGGGGCCGTGGGCGAAGGCGGCGACCAGGGGAAGGGCGATGAGCAGGAAACTCACCGGCCATTGCACGGGAGTGACCGGCTCGATGGCCAGGACGATGGCCACGTACATGGCCGGCAGCCAGCGCATCCATGCGGGCGGGGCGGGCACCTGCAGCCCCGAGTTGTTCGGCTGGGGCGCACGGCGGTCCTCGGCGCGACGGCGGCCAGGCTCGATCACCTGTCGCTCCGCAGGGGGCGAGCCCACATCGGCACAGGCCTCGGGGGACCCAAGGGGCACGGGGTCGCACAGCCCGGCGCTCGGGGAGAGCCCCGGCGGATCCATTCACTCGGCCTGTGCACAAGAACTCCTGGCAGGGCATGGTCCAACACAACCGGCCTATGCGGTCCGTCAGATCGACCCGGTCATTGCTCCGCAAGGGCATGTCAGGATCTTTGGTTCGATCCTACGACATAAAGATCACGCAGAGTAGGTCCCGCACGCCGCAGTGCACGTACCGCGGTGGTGAGCGGGGGAGCGACAAAGCACTACACAGCCGCATCGGTACCGGGAGCCGAGAACCGTCGTCGGGACCTCGACGGCCACCGTGACGGACCGTGCGCGGCCGCACCGGTCGGTTGCAGCCCTCTTCGTCCACGCGGGGGGCCGCGTCCGGCGGACCACCTGTGCATGCCAACGAATCGCATCCGGACTGGGTTGGGTACTCGGCGATGAGCAGCATGGAACGACCGGAAGCCGGCCATGGAACATGGCGGATCCCGCCCGCGGTTCATGTCGGCACACGGAGGGAGATCTGGGATGCAAACCGAATCCTTCCACGTGAACGGCGACCAGTCCGGGGCGACCGGGCTGCTGGACCTCCTCAGTGTCGCGGCGGTGGTGCTGGACCCCGAAGGGCGCATCGTGTTCTGGAGCCCGCAGGCCGAGGAACTGTTCGGCTACACCGCGGAAGAGGCTCTGGGGAGCTACGCGGCGCGCCTGCTGATCCAGCCGGAGCACTTCCAGGCGGTCCTCACCCTGTTCGCCGAGGTGATGCAGACCGGCCGCAGCTGGGCGGGCGCCTTTCCCATCCGGCACAAGGACGGCCATACCAGGCTGATGGAGTTCCGCAACATGCGGTTGCTGAATGACGTCGGGGACGTCTTCGCCCTGGGCATCGCCGCCGACCACCGCACACTCCAGCGCGTGGAGACCGACCTGGCACTGTGCGAGCGGTTGGTGAACCAGTCTCCGATCGGCCTCGCCCTCCTGGACCCCGAGCTGCGCTTCCTTCTGATCAATCCCGCATTGGAGCGTATCGACGGCTTGCCCGCCCACGAGCACATCGGCCGCCATCTGAAGGACACCCTGTCCATCCCCGACATCGACACCATCGTGTCCGCCCTGCACCAGGTCCTGGCCACCGGAACCCCGATCCTCGACCAGTATTCCGTCGGCCGCACCCCCGCCGATCCCGACCACGACCACGCCTGGTCCATCTCCTTCTACCGGCTGGACGACCCGGGCGGACGCATTCTTGGCGGCGCGATCTCGGTCGTGGACATCACCGAGCGCCATCGGGCAGCCACCGAGGCTGATCGGGCGCGACGCCGTCTCGCCCTCATCGCCGACGCCTCCGCCCGCGTCGGCACCACCCTGGAAGTGGACCGCACCGCCCGCGAACTGGCCGATATCGCGGCCCCCGTGCTCGCCGACATCGTCGCCGTGGACGTGCTCGACTCGGCCCTCGCCTGCCGCCGCACCGGCACGCCCGACAGCGGACCCGAGCTCTTCCGCGCTCTCGCCTTCAAGGCGGCGCACCCCACCGTGGCCCTCCGTGCCGCCGATCCGCCCGGTGACCTGGCCACCTACGACAGCGACCGGCTGGTCACCCTGTGTGTCCACACCGGCCGGCCGGTCCTGGTGCGGCACGTGGGCCAGAACGACTTGATGCGCATCGCCCGGGACCCCGAGGGCACCTCGCTGCTGGCTCGCGCCGGCGTCCACTCATATCTCGCCGTGCCCCTGATCGCCCACGGCGAGGTGCTCGGGGCGCTCGACCTCAAGCGCACCCGCAATCCCCTGCCGTTCGACGACGACGACGTCGTACTCGCCAGTGAGCTGGCCGGTCGCGCCGCCGTGGCCATCGATAACGCGCGGTGGTATCAGAGCGTGCGCAACACGGCCCTCACCCTCCAGCGCAGCCTGCTGCCCAACCACCCGCTGCACCACAACGGTCTGGAACTCGCGACCCGCTACCAGCCCGCCCAGGCCACCAGCGAGGTGGGCGGCGACTGGTACGACGTCATCCCCCTGGCCGACGACAAGACCGCGCTCGTGGTCGGCGACGTCATGGGTAATGGCATCGACGCCGCCGCCACCATGGGCCGGCTGCGGACCGCCACCTGCGCCTACGCGGACCTCGACCTCGCCCCCGACGCGGTGCTCCAGCACCTGGACAAGATCACCTGTGATCTGGAGCACTACATCGTCACCTGCGTCTACGCCGTGTGCGATCCACAGCGAAGGCAGTGCCACATCGCGAACGCAGGACACATGCCGCCCGCTCTGGTGCGTCGCGGACGCGCACCCACCTTGCTGGACCTTCCGCCCGGAGCTCCGCTCGGTGTCGGCGGCGTCCCCTTCGAGACCACCACTGTCGACCTCGGCCCCGGCGATCTGCTGATCCTCTACACCGACGGACTCGTCGAGACCCGCCACCACCCCATCGACGACCGACTGGACCTCCTGCTGAGCCTCCTGGACGAACCCTCCCGTCCGCTGGAAGAGACCTGCGACCTCCTGCTGTACGGGCTCCGCCACCCGGACGACCACGACGACGTGGCTCTCCTCGTGGCCCGCGCCCAGTAGCGCATGCACGTCCGCGACACGGGCGGGCGGCACGGTCGTCAGGGAAGGAACGCGGCGGTCCCGGACGCCGTTCCGGCTTCGGGTCCTTGCCCGCCGCGCAGAGGCCGGGGCGAGCCAGGCGTGGGCACGAGGCCCAGCTGCTGGGCGCGGAGCACTGTGCTGATGCGGTCGCGTGTGCCGAGTTTGCGGTAGATGTTCTCGACGTGCTTGTGGACCGTACGGCTGGAGATCCCGAGACGGCGTCCCATGGCCGCGGCGGTCAGGGCGTCGGTGAGGAGCAGGAGGACGGTGGTCTCGCGGGGCGTCAGGTCGCAGTCCTGGGCGGGTCCGTCAGGGGCACCCGCGGTGTCCGCCCGGACCACCGTCCGCTGCCAGCGTTGCAGTAGCCGCCGCTGCTGCTCGACGGCGGCCAGGAGGGGCTGCATCTGCCGGCCCAGGCGTATGTGGTCGTCGTCGAAGTCCTTGCCGGAGCGGTAGATGAGGCATCCGGTGACCGGCGTGCTCGACCCGGGCAGCGGGATCGCCAGAACATGGTTCACGTCCATGAGCTCGCCGATCAAACGCGCGGTCGGGCTGGAAGGCCATCGGGTGCCGGCGGCCTGGCGGGCCGTGACGGGCGCCCGGTCGTGTTCCGTCGCGTAGTGCTGTGCGAAGGGGTAGCCCGCCCGCAGAAGTCCCATGGACTCCTCATCGAGCAGCTCGAACGCCGCCGCCCCGCCTGGTGGCAGGCCCACCGTGCCGCTGTTCTCGTTCCACTCGTCCAGCTTGTAGATCAGGGCTTCGCCACCGCACACGCCCGGCAGGGTTTCGGCGAGAAGCGGCCACAGCCGGTCCGGGTCACGCTCGTGCAGCGCTGCCACGGCCACCGACAACATGCGCTCATAGGCATTGCCCCGCCCGTACGTCACTTGTCCCTCTCCACCCGTCCGCCTACGTAGTTATACCCATACCGGCGCAAGGCCCGGCTGACGCAAACTTCAACCGACGCGCGTCATGTTCTCGGATGGCCTCCGCCGCCCCGGCGCTGGGGTGGCCGTGGCCGAGGGCGTCGGGTAACCGTGTAGACCGTGACTCGCCATCGCTCGTCGAGGTCGACGAGGTCGATGAGCCGGTGCATGGCCGCGCTCCCGCGCATCGTGGCCGGGTGCTCCGCGGTGCCGTCCGGGTCCGCACGAGGCGCCCTTTTCGGACCGACACCACAGTCTCGGGCGGCCGCTCCTGGCCTCGCCCGGCGAATCCCGTGCGGGCCGCCGGCACAGGGGACCGGCGGCCCGTACGGTCGGCGACTCCCCGCGGTACGGCGACAGACGTGCCGGCTGGCCCGGAGGCAGCTGTGCCCCAGGACCGGACGAAGCCGTGGCTCAGAGCCTGGACCAGCGCGCCAGCGTGAAGGAGAAGAGCCCGAACAGAGCGACGCCGGCGGCGACCAGCGCCAGCAGCCATGGCCCGAACGGGGTGCCGGCGAACGAGCGGAGCGTGTCGTCCAGTCCCTTGGCCTGGTCGGGCCGGTACTCGATCGCCGCCCGTAGTGCGAAGGCCCCCGCCGCGGCGAACACCAGTCCGCACGCCACGCCGCCGCCCACACCGGTGATGTCCACCAGTCGCCGGGCCCTCGGGGTCATCTCGCCCAGCTTCAGGTCCTCGTGGAAGTCGCGCCGCACGGCCCGTATCCCGATCCACACGCCGGTCCCGATGACGCCGGCCGCGGCGATCCCGACGATCCACTGGCCGGCGGGCATGCCAAGGACCTTGGCGGTGACGTCCCGGGATTGCTCGTCGCTGGACCCGCCGCCGTCTCCGGCGCCCGCGGCGAACAGCAGTACGGAGCAAGCGACGAACGCATAGAACACGCACCGGACCAGCGCCGGCAGCCGCTGCTTCGCCTTGCCGCCGTCCGGCCCGACCGAGCCGAACACCGCCTCGGACAGCTGCCATAGCGCCATGCCGGCGAGCCCGATGCCGAGCGCCCACAGCAGGACGGCGCCGAACGGCTCGTGCGTGATCTCGGCGAGGGCGCCACCGCGATCGGCCTGCTGCTTGCTGTCACCGAAGGCGATCCGCAACGCCAGTACGCCGATCAGCAGGTAGATCACCCCGCGTGCGGTCAACCCGGCCCGGGCGGCGCCCCGCGTCACAGAGCCCTTCGCGGCGCGTCGCGCCGCCATCCGGCCGGACGGGCCCATGGCACTCGTTTTCATCTCGACCTCCCGGAACCCGGATGCCCCGGCAACCGGCGGACACGCGCACGGTTCACCCGCCGGGCATGTGTGCCTGAGCGGGAAAAGTCGACATGGGCGCAGGCTGCGGAAGGATTTCGGCATGATGCGGCGGCAGGTGGTGACGGTCGGCGTCGACTTGGCGGCGAGTGCACGGCGTACGGCTGTGTGCCGGACGGTCTGGGGCGCCGGAGGCGATGTGGCAGTGGAGTTCGTGGTGCCCGACGGGGACGACGAACTGCTGGCGATCGTCCGGGCGGCCGACAAGACCGGACTGGACTGTCCTCTCGGCTGGCCGTCGGACTTCGTCGCGACCATCGCGGCCCACCACCAGGGTGTACGGCTGCCGCCACCAGTGAGGTTCGAGGCTCGTGCGGACGGAAGACCAGGTCTGGACGCGTTGCGCTTCCGGCTGACCGACGACCTCACTTGGAAGGCGACGTCGATGCGGCCACCGCTGTCGGTGTCCACCGACCTGCTGGGTGTGGTGGCGCTGCGGGCGGCCTATCTGCTGGACGCGCTGGTGGCGGCCGGCGTCGCCGTGCCCCGTGACGGATCGGGGCCGGTCGCCGAGGTCTACCCGGCGGCCGCACTGCGGCGTTGGGGGATCCGCCCGGCCCACAGCTACAAGAGCGGGGCGCCCGAGGCGCGGGTCGTCCGGGAGCACATCGTCGCAGCGGTCGAGGCGGGCCTCGGGCTGCCGCTGCCCGAGCAGGTGCGTGCGCGGTGCGCCGACAGCCATGACCATCTCGACGCCCTGGTCTGTGCCCTGGTCGCCCGCGCCGTCCAGTGCGGCGGCACCATGTGGCCGCACTCTCCCGACGAGCATGCGGCGGCTCGGCAGGAGGGGTGGATCCATCTGCCGGACGCGGGTCTTGCCGCCTTGAGGACGGAGGCCCGCTGAGGGTCACGGCCTGGCGGCGGCAGGACGACCGGGACGGCGGTCCCCACCCCATGGACTGTCAGGGAAGGCGCCGCTGAGGAACCGGCCGCCGCTACGGGGCGGCGGCCGTTCGGCGGCACGGCGGCGTGGTGACAGAGCGGGTCATGGGGACCGAGTGGTCTCCTGCCCGAGGAACGTCGTGGTCGTCGCCACGAACGTGGCCGCGTCGTCGAGCCACGGGAAGTGGCCCGCTCCGGGCTGGACGACGCAGTGCGCGTTCGGAAACAGCCCGGCGAACTCCGCCGTCGTACGGGGAGGGGCTCCCGTATCGACCTCGCCGGCCAGCAGCAGCACCGGTGGAGTGAACCGGGCGAGGGCGGCACGGGTGGCCTCCGGATCGAAGGCGCCTTCGGCACCGAACGCTGCCACGATCTCCATGCTCAGCTGCTCGTCCTCGGCAGCCCGGTGGGCGCGGGCCGTCTCGTCCCAACGGCCGTAGGAGAACGGCGCGAGGGCCTGCCAGTGCTCGCCGGTGCCCCGGCCCGCGAGGATCGCTTCGAGGGCCGCGAACGCGCCCGGGAACCACGACTGGTCGCTGCGCAGCAGCGCGGTCTCGCGCCGGAGTTCGGTGGTGATCGTGATCCCGACGGACCTGACGCTCGGCGTGACCAGCACGAGCTTGTCGACCCGTTCCGCATGGCGGCTCACGTACTGGGCCGCGAGATTGGCTCCGGCGCAGTGGGCGAGCAGATCCATCCGCTCCAGGCCGAGCTGCCGGCGCAGCGCCTCCACGTCGTCGACGAGCCGGTCGCAGCGGTAGGAGGCGGGGTCCTCGGGGGTCGCCGACCCGCCGGTTCCCCGGATGTCCAGCATGATCAGCTGCCGGTGCGCGGACAGGCCCCCGAGGTCGCCGAGGTATGCGGAGTCCTGGGGGCCGCCGGGCAGGCACACCACGGGGACGCCGTCTCCGGACACGTGGTACGCGAGCCTGGTCCCGTCGTGCGCGGAGAAGGTGGGCATGGCCCGACACTCTCAGCGGCGCCCGGACGGCGGCAATGGGTTTTCGCCGGTGTGCGCGGCGAGCAGGACGCCGATCCGGGCGGCCATGGGGCGCGGACACAGGCGGTCTGCGGCCCGATGCGCGCCCGGTGCGCCGGGCCGGTGATGGCCCCGCGGCGGCGTGTGGGAGCGCGGCCGATCGGGTACCCGGCGGGTCCTGGCGCGGTCCGTGGACAGGAGCGCCGCCGCCGAGGGCGACCTCCGACGCGGTGTCGGTGTACGCCGCCCTGGGGTGGTACGAGGTGCGGGAGGCGGCCCGCGTTGTCATGGCGGTTACTTCGGGTCGTGGTTGAACTTCGAGGTCGACCAGAGGTAGCCGAGCACCGTGAGGCCCAGGCACCAGACGACGGCGAGCCATCCGTTGTTGCCGATCCCGGTGCCGAGCAGAAGGCCGCGCAGGGTCTCGATGGCGGGCGTGAACGGCTGGTACTGGGCGATCGGCTGGAACCAGCCCGGCATCGCGTCGATGGGGACGAAGGCGCTGGACAGGAGCGGCAGCAGGATCAGCGGCATGGCGTTGTTGCCGGCGGCCTCGGCGTTCGGGCTCACCAGGCCCATGCCGACGGCGATCCAGGTGAGCGCCATGGCGAAGAGCACGAGCAGTCCGAACGCCGCGAGCCACTCCAGGGCGGTGGCATCGGTGGAGCGGAAACCGATGGCCACGGCGACGGCGCCGACGAGGATCACGCTGATGATCGACTGCAGCACGCTGCCGATGACATGTCCGACGATCACGGAACCGCGGTGGATCGCCATCGTGCGGAAGCGGGCGATGATGCCCTCGGTCATGTCGTTGGAGACGGAGACCGCGGTGCCGACCACGGTGCTGCCGACGGTCATCAGCAGCAGTGGAGCTCTCCCTCTTACAGGCTGCGGGCGGTGATGTCGCTGTGGGCGGTGGTCGCGTGGATGTCCAGGCCGGCGGTGCCTTCGGCGTTCTTCAGCGCGTTGTGGATCCGGCCGTAGGCGGTGCCGGCGTCCAGGGAGGCGGAGATCCCGGGGGCGGCGCCGATCGAGATCTCGCCGTGCTCGGTGCGCAGGGTGACGGTGCCGCGCACGGCCTCGGCGATGTGGATGTCGCCCTTCTGGGTGCTGATCTCCGCGGGGCCGCCCAGGCGACCGACCGAGACGTCGCCAGCCTGAAGGGTGAGGCGGGCGTTCGCGGTCTCGTCGAGCTTGACCGAGCCCTGCGCGCCCTCGTAGTCGACGTCGCCGAGCCGTCCGACGCCCCGGAACTCGGCGGCGGCCGCCTTCGCCTCGACACGGGAGCCGGCGGGCAGCTGGATGGTCACCTCGACGGATCCGGAAGCGCCGAGGATCCGGTTCTTCGCGGGTGAGGCCTCGATCCGCAGAACACCGTCGCCGTATTCGACCGTGGTCTGCTCCGCCGCCTTCACGTCGCGGCTCTTGGAGGCGTCCGCGGGCAGGATCTCGACCGTGGTGTCGTCCCGGTCGGCGGCGATGAACCGGATGTGTCCCGCGGGGATGTCGAGGACGGCCGAGACCGGGGCGGGGGTGTCGAACCTCTGCATGGTGCTCTCCTTCTTCTGCATCGTGCGCTCCTTTGGACCGCTGTTTCCGACGTGAGAAACGCTACGTTGCATTCACGAAAGTGGCAACGTATCTGTTGCGTAGAAACGTCATCACTGCAGGTAGAGAGCTAGAAATCGTTGCAATGGTTCGGAATCTAATGCAACAACCCTCACTTCGGTCGTTGCAATGGATGGAAAGTGAACGCTATAGTGGAGTCACCACGGACCACGAAGGAGACCCGCGATGCCGGGAGGCCGACTCACTCAGCAGGAACGCCAGCAGATCGCGCTGGGACTGGCCGACGGCCTCGCCTACGCGGAGATCGCCAGGCGCCTCGACCGCCCGACCTCGACCATCACCCGCGAGGTCATGCGCAACGGCGGCCCCACCGGCTACCGCGCCGACCTCGCTCACCGCGCCACCGAACACCGCGCCCACCGCCGCAGACAGACCGCGCCCCGGGACTCGACGACACCCCCGCAGCCCTACGGGCGTGACGCCGAGGCGGTGCGCGAGTACGAGGAGGTGTTCACCACCGTCCTCATACAGTCCGGCACGCCCAAGATGATGGCCCGGGTGATGGCTTGCATCTGCCTCAGCGACACGGGCAGCGTCACCGCGTCGGAACTCGTCCAGCGTCTCCAGGTGAGCCCGGCGTCCGTCTCCAAGGCGGTTGCGTTCCTCGACGAGCAGGGCATGATCCGCCGGGAACGCGACGAACGCCGCCGCGAGCGCTACATCGTCGACGACGACATCTGGTACCAGTCGATGATGGCCAGCGCCCGCAGCACCGCCCAGCTCGTCGAAACAGCCCGGCAGGGCGTCGACATCTTCGGCCCGGGCACCCCGGCCGGCACCCGCCTCGAGAACATCGCACGCTTCCTCGACTTCGTCTCCGAGAGCATCACCCGCGCCGCGGAGCAGGCCCGCGAAGTCCTCCACACGAAACCCGAATCGACCTCGGGCGGCGCGGCGGAGCCGAGTTCGGATCGCTGATGGACAGCCCCTCGCCTTCGTCGGCGTCGCTGGCGCGTCCATCTGCCACGGCCGCCGCACCGACCAGGACGGCCTCTAGTGCTTGCGCCGGCGCCCTGACGCCCGTGGCCTCGGCTCGGCTCTGCGGGAGCCGGCGGTGATCTCCTCGGAGTCGAGTATGTGCTCGCCGTACAGGTCCTCCAGCCAGTTGGCCTGGTAGAGGGTGTCGAGGTAGCGCTCACCGAGGTCCGGGGCGATGGCGACCGCGGTGAGACGGCGTGAGTCGTGCCGGGCCAGCCAGTCCATCGCGCCGCTGACCACGGTCCCGGTGGAGCCGCCGAACAGGAACCCGCGTCTGGCCAGGCGGTGGCAGGTCCGGATGGTGTCCGCCTCCTCGACCCTGATGACCTCGTCCACGTAGGACTCGTCGAGCAGGGGCGGGCGCATGCTCATGCCGAGGCCGGGAATCATCCGGCGGCCCGGCTCGCCGCCGAAGCTCACCGAGCCGACGCTGTCCACCGCGACGATCCGCACCGGCCGGTGCCAGTGCCGGAAGAACCGGGCGCAGCCCATCAGGGTCCCGGTCGTGCCCGCCCCGATGAACAGCACGTCCAGCCGCGGGAAGTTCTGGACGATCTCCGGGGCGGTCCTGCGATAGTGCGCCTGCCAGTTGCCGGGGTTCGTGTACTGACTGAGCCACACGTACCGGTCGTCGGATTCGCACAGGGCGCGTACGTAGTCGATGCGGGCGCCGAGGAAGCCGCCGTTGGCGTCCAGATCGGCGATGATGTGGACCTCGCTGCCGAGAGCCTCCATGAGCAGTCGGGTGGACAGGTTGCAGCGGGAGTCCGTCACGCACAGAAACCGGTAGCCCTTGCTGGCGGCGATCATGCTGAGCGCAACGCCCAGGTTTCCCGAGGACGACTCGACCAGTACCGAGTCCGGCTTCAGTATTCCGTCCTGCTCGGCGGTCTCCACCATCTCGATCGCGGCCTTCAGTTTGATCGAGCCGGCGAAGTTGAAACCCTCGCACTTCAGGTAGAGGGAGCGCCCGAAGATCGACTCGAGGTCGACGTAGAGCTGGCTTTCGTTGAAGGCATAGGGAGCGGAGATGACGGGCACGGTGGCCTCCTGGTGCCGGAGCCGAGGGGACAGGCGTTCAGCCGTATCGGCGCAGCTCGTGGAAGAAGTGGTCGATGAGGTGGAGGTGTCCGGCCAGCGCGACTTCGTCGTAGACGTACTTGCCGACTGCCAGGTCGAGGACGCCCAGCCCGAACGGCGAGAAGACCACTGGCCGGTCGGCCGGAGGGGTCACGCGTCCGGTCATGACGTCGTTGAGGGTCCCGTCCAGGAAGTCGCGGTTCCCGGTGAGCTGCTCGACCAGGTGGGGGGAGGTGTCGGCTTTGAGGCAGTGCTCGACGTCGTCGACGAAGTTGGCCGACTCGAGCAGGATCTCGGGGGCGAGGTCCCGTAGGGACACGTGCAGGACCACGGGATGGTGGCTGAACCAGGCCGGGTCGGTGATGTGAGGCTTTCCGGCGATGGTGGCGAAGACCACCAGGTCGCTGGAGCGGATCAGCTCCTCGGCGGTGTCGTGGACGGTGACCCGACCGGTGTCCTCCGCGCTGTTCGCCTGCCGCAGATAGCCGCAGAAACCGGCGGCGCTGTCCGCGGACACGTCGTGTACGCCGACGCTCTCGAACGTCCAGCCGGTGCCGGTCAGGAAGGTGTGGATGTAGCGGGCGATCAGACCGGTGCCGATGAATCCGACCCGGGCGGGGCGCGGTCTGCCGCGGCTGAGCCAGTCGGCCGCCAGCGCGGCGGACGCCGCGGTCCTGGTGGCGCTGATGATGGAGCTCTCCAGGCAGGCGAAGGGGTACCCGGTGTCGTGGTCGTTGAGGACGAGCACCGCGGAGGCCCTGGGCAGCCCGGCTTCCACGTTGGACGGAAAGCTGGAGATCCACTTCAGGCCGTCCACGTTCACCGACCCGCCGATGGAGGCCGGCAGGGCGATGATTCGGGACGTGGGGCGGTCAGGGAAGCGCAGGAAGTACGACGGCGGATTGACCGAGTCGCCCGCGCCGTGCAGCCGGTAGGCGGTCTCGATCAGTTCCATGATTTGCTTCTCGCGTCCACGGAGCGCCTGCTGCACCTGGGCGCCGGGGATGACCGCGAAGGTCGGCGCCGGGGCCCCGTTCGAGGTGGACTGCTGGGTGGCGGGGGAGGGTGTGCGGGTCATCGCCGGCTCGCCTCCGGGGTCGGGCATCCGTCGGTCAGGCGCCGGGGGTCGGCCATGGCGACCAGCACCTCGCGCTCTCCGCTGAATGCCTCTCTGCTGTGTGCGGTGCGTACGTTGTCGACGAGCATCAGGTCGCCGTCCTGCCAGGGCTCACGTCGCGTGTGCTCCTCGTAGGTTTCGTTGAGCATGCGAACGATGTCCTCGCCGACCGGGGTGCCGTCCCCGAAGCGCGTGTTGAACGGCAGCCCGTCCTGGCCGTAGATGTCGACCAAGTACTCGCGGACCTCCGGGGCGAGCGTCCACTCGTTGAGGAAGGCGATCTGGTTGAACCAGCAGCGCCGACCGGTGAGGGGGTGCCGGACTACGGCACTACGGACCTGCCGGGTGCGCAGGGAGCCGTCGGACTGCCACTCGAAGTCGATGTCGTGCGCGCGGCAGTAGCACTCGATGGCTTCGGGGTTCCCGGTGCCGAACGACTCCTCCAGCGAAGCCCCGATCTCTTCATTGTAGGAGCGCGTCAGGAGCCAGCCCTCACGTTCGAACCGCTCCGTGACCGCGCTGGGCAGCGCCTGCAGTACTCGCTCCGCGTCCGCCACCGCGGTCGCCCCGCCCTCGCCGGGCGCGGTCAGGCACGCGAACAGCATCAGGCCGGGAATCTCCAGCGTGTAGCTCAGTTCGTGGTGCATGCACATCGGCTGGTTGGCCGGCCAGGTGGCGGAGGAGTACAGCCCGGGGCCGTAGGACGTGCGCGGTGCGAAGGCCTCCGTCTCCGTCATGAGGTCACCGGCCAGCGCTGCGAAGACGGCACGGACCTGATCCGCGTCCCGCAGTCCCAGCCCGCGGACGAGAACCGCCCCGTGTTCGGTGATCTGCGCGCGCAGGGCGTTGCGGTACTCGGCAGCCCAGCCGGAGGCATCTGCGGGGGTTTCCACACGGATGATCGGAGGCTTGTCCGGTTCCAGCTCCACCTCGAGCACAGGGGCCAGGGATGAGGAGGACGACATCTGCTTTCCTTTCGGTTGCCGCTCAGGAGGCTCGTGGAGGCTCAAGAGGACGCGAGTAGTTCGGCTGTTCCCAGGACGGCCTGTGCTGCTTCGTTCGGCCTGGTGCGGAGGAAGTAGTGGCCGCCGTCGGCGAGTTCGTGCAGGTCCACGTGGTCGGCCAGGTGCTCCCAGTCGCGGTACCGGTCGCGGAATCCGGTCGTGTAGGGGTCGTCTGCGGCGATGACCACGGTGACCGGAGCGGAGAGCTTCACGGTCGGCGGTCTCTCGAGGGCGTCGGCGAAATAGCGGTGGGCGGACACGCAGTCGTGCCGGTAGGCGGCGCCGAGATGCTCGGCGTGCTGGGCGCTCAGCTCACCCAGCTCGGTGTAGCCGCTGTCCGTGGTGAGGTCCGCGGCGATCTCGGCGCTGCTCCGCCGCGTGAGTTCGGTGACCGCGGCACGCCGGTCGGCGGCGGTGCCGAGCAGTTGGGCGCCGATGAACACCCGCGCGACCTCGATTCCCCGTTGCCGCAGTTTCCGCGCCGTCTCCAGGGCCGGCGCGGCTCCTGAGGAGTGGCCCCAGAGGACGACCCTGGTCAGCCCGCGTCGCACGATCTCGGTGACGACTTGCTCAGCGACCTGCGTCATCTGCGCGAACGGTTCGTCGTGGGCGGCCAGGTCGTGACCGGGCAGGTCCACGGCGTAGACCGAGGTCCCGCTGCCCGTCAGAGCACGCGCCATCAACCGGTAGTTGACCGCGTTGCCGCCCGCGTACGGGAAGCACACGAGCGCGGACTCGGGTACGCCGTCCTGCCCGGACAGGGGCTGCAAGAGTTCCGCCTGCTGCTGGGCCGTGCCGTCGAGCAGCGCGGCGAGATCGGCGAGCACAGGATTGCGGGTGATGTCCTTGAGGGACACCGCACGGTCCAGCGCGATGGTGAGCTTCACGGCCGACAGCGAGGTGCCGCCGGAGTCGAAGAAGTGGTCCTGCCTGCCGATCTGGTGCTCGGGGACGCCGAGCAGCTCGGCCCAGGCGGCCGCCAGCTTCCGCTCGGTCGGGGTACGGGGCAGGTGATGCTGCTCCCCGCCGGTGTCGCGGCCCGGTCCCGTCCCAGCCTGTTCGGCCAGCGCGGTCAGGGCCTTCCTGTCGATCTTCCCGTTGCCGGTCAGCGGCAGGCCCTGCTGCCAGTGAAAGGCGGAGGGGACCATATAGCCCGGCAGCGCGGCCCCGAGGGCCTGGCGCAGTTCCTCCACTTGCAGGCGGCGGCCGGTGTAGAACGCGATGAGGTGCTTGCTGTCGCCGGCCCGTTCGGCGACGACGACCGCACCGTCTCGGACCCCGTGAACCCGCAGCAGGGTGTTCTCGATCTCTCCGATCTCGATACGGAAACCACGGATCTTGACCTGGCTGTCCCGGCGGCCGAGGAACTCCAGCTTGCCGCCCGGGTGCCAGCGCCCCCAGTCACCCCCCAGGTAGAACCGCTCGCCCGGCCGGTACGGGTCCTCCAGGTAGGCGGCACGGGTGCGTTCGGGATCATTGATGTACCCGCGCCCGACGCACACCCCGGAGAACGCGATCAGCCCGGGAGCGCCCAGCGGCACGAGGGACAGTTGCTCGTCGACGACGTAGACGCGCACGTTGTTGACCGCACGCCCGAGCAGCACCCGGTCGCCGTCCGGCACGCCCTCCATGATCTCGTGATTGGTGTCGTCCGAGGTCTCCGTCAGTCCGTAGGCGTTGACCAGCTTGATCCGCGGCTGGAGCCTGAACCAGCGCTCGATCAGCTCATGCTTCAACGCCTCGCCGGTCACCGACACACACCTCAGATCGGGCAGGGCGCGTGGGTGCTGCTCCAGGTACGACACCACGACCTCCAGGTAGGAGGGCACGACCTGGACCACTGCGGCGCGGCCGCGTACGACGGTGTCGACGAACCGCTCCACGTCGACGATCGCCGCCTGCTCGACCAGCAGGGTCTGCCCCCCGACCAGCAGGGGGGCCAGCAACTGCCACAGCGAGATGTCGAAACACTGCGGGGCGGTCTGGGCGACCACCTGCCCCCGATCGATGCCCAAGTCGTCGATCTTGGCGAACAGATGGTTGAGCATGCCCGCGTGCTCGCACATCGCCCCTTTCGGCTCGCCGGTCGAGCCGGAGGTGAAGTAGATGTAGGCGAGCTGATCGGCCTTGACCTCCACCCCGGGATCAGTGTCGCCGTGGCCGTCCGCGCACGCCGCCTCGATCGGTAGCCGCTCGATCCCCGGCAGGGTGGCCATGGCCTCGTCGAGGTTCTTCGTACTGCCGGGCTCGGTGAGCACCAGCTTGCACCCGGCACGGGACAGGGTCGCCGAGATACGGCCGGCCGGGAAATGCGGCTCGATCGGCAGGTAGACGCCCCCGGCCTTGAACACCGCCAGCACCGCGGTGAGCCAGTCGAGATTGCGTTCGGTGACCACCGCCACGACGGCTTCCCTGTCGAGCCCCTGCGCCAGCAACGCCCGCGCCAGCCGGTTCGCGCGCGCGTTGAGCTCCCCGTACGTCCACGCCCGATCGCCGTGCACGGCAGCCACGGCCACCGGATGCTCCCGCGCCCGCTGCTCGAACAGCTCGTGCGCCCGCATCCGAGGCAGGTCCCGCCGGGGCCCCGCGAGGCCCTCGAGCTGGTCATGCACCTCTTCGGCCGACAGCAGGCTCTGCCGGGTGTGGTCGGCGTCCGGATCTGCCGTCATCAAGGCCAGCGCGGACAGGTGGTAGCCGCAGATGCGGCCCGCGGACTCGGCGTCCAGCACCTGCGTGCGGTACCGCAGCCGCAGCACCAGCCCCCCGTCCCGGTCACACCAGCCCACGCCCAGCGCCGCGTCGTCGACCAGGCCGCCCTCACATCCCGTGGGGTCGAACACGACCTCGTACGACGGCCCGGTCATCCCCGACTCCCGGCGGAGCTCGTCCACCGGGTACTCGCGGTGCGCTAGCAACTCCGACTCGATGTGATGCGCGCTCGACACCAGCAGTCGCCACGACCCGGACGGGACCGTCAGGCGGCACGGCAGCGGCCCGGGCCCCGTCCCGGCGACGTGGTAACCCGTCACCACGTCCCGCTCACCCGAGAGCGCGGCGAGCACCTTGGCGTGCGCGGCCAGCAGGACGGCGCTCAGCGGTACCTGAAGGTGCCGCGCCAGGTCCCGCACCGCGGCCGCCACGTCGTCCGGCACCGGCGCCTCGTACTCGGCGACCCCCGCCACCGGCTCCGCCACCCATCGCGGAACCGCGGTGAAGCCGCCGGCGGTCAGCACACCGCTCCAGAACTCCCGGTCAGTCTGCACGTGCACTCCCATCGGAGGGCCTTCCTCATTTCCCTGCCACGGCGGGGTCGTCCGCCGCGGACGTCAGTGACGGCGATGCCGATGCGATGCCACGGATTCCTGCGGGGGCATGCGTCATCTCGACGGCGGGGTTTCCGCCCCACCGTGCGTTCGAGGGGACTTCCTCGCCCTTCATGAGGAAGGAGTCAGGGGCCAGTGCGGCGCCGTCGCCCATGGTCACGCCGTAGTGCACCAGTGCGCCGACTCCGAGGGTGCAACCCGCACCGACCGTGATGTGGTCGGACTTGAAGGTGCCGTCCTCCTGGGAGTGGCACTGGATCTTGGTCCCGGCGTTGAGCGTGCAGTCGTCGCCGATGGAGGTGAGCGTCCGCTCGGTCACATGGCAGCCGTCGTCGAAGACCCTGCGGCCGATGCGGACGCCGAGCAGCCGCCAGATGACGTTCTTGAAGGGGGTGCCGTTGAAGACGTTGAGGTATTCGTCCGGAACCTTCCAGAGGCGCTCGTGCCACCAGAAGTACGGGTCGTAGATGGAGCACAACTGGGGGCGCAGCGAGCGGAATGACGTGATGCAGCGCTCCACCAGGACGAAGTAGAGGGCGGTGACCCCGAGAGTGATGGCCAGGTAGGCGGCGATCACGATATGCCCGAGGGTGCCGTACATGCCGACGGAAGCAAGTGCGAGCGCCGTCAGGACGAAGGTGTGCAGCCACCGCAGGAGCAGGTGGAAAGCCATCGAGCGGAGGTTGTAGCGATTTTTCGAGGACAGGTTGCGATGTAGTTCGTCTCCGGTCCGCAGATGGTCGAAGCGGGAGTCGCGCTCCACCGACCGGGGAATCTCGAAGGGCGGCGAGCCGAGCAGCCCGACCCCTTCGCGGATCTCACCATCGAGGGGAACCATCGCCTTCGTTGCCAGCAGGCAGTTCTCACCGGTCCTGCCACCCACGGGATAAGCGATGTGGTTTCCCACGAAGTTGTGCGCTCCGATCGACACCCGGGACACCTTGAAGGACGTGCTCGAGTAGTCCGCATTGATGATGGAAAGCCCGTCGGCCACCATCGTTCCCCTGCCGACGGAAACGAGATACGGGGACTCGTGGTGCACATCCGTGCCGAAGTTGGAACCGGTCTGCTCCACCGATGACAAGTCGTATCCCAGGCCGCGAAGATAGGGGACGATGTAGGAGCTGTCACCGAAGAGCCAGGCGAAAAACTTGATGTTCGTGATGCGGGAAACGGCCTGGTGCGCGGCGTACTGGAAGCCGTAGAGCGGATAGACCTTGTCGGGCTTGACGGCAAGACCCACGAGGCGTGGGAGGGTGTACAGCCCGGCGAGACCCACGACGAGGAAGCCGAAGAACAGGACGGCGGACAGCGTCAACGCGTCGATCAAGAACTCCGACGGCGTGAATCCGTCCGTGTCCGGGTCTAGTCGGTCGCCCAGCGCAGGAACCTCCACGAACAGCATGTACACGCCGCCGACAGCCAGCGGGATGTACAGGAAGAACAGCTGAAGCAGGGTGGCGAAGCCGAAGCTGGTCCGGCGCAGTGTGCCGCACCGGGCTGGCTCGACCCTCACATAGTCGATCTCCGTCGGCTGTGCCGGGACCCCGTGGTGGCGTTCGCCGTCCGGAATCACCTGGCCGCGGTACAGAGCCGATGCATGTCCGAGCTGCGCTCCGTCACCCATCGTCGTGTCGATGTCGAGCACGGTCTTCTCGCCGATGAACACGTCCCGGCCGAGCGTGACCCGGCCGGTCTGGATCTGGCCGGCGTGTGCCCGGTAACAGAGGAAGTGCGAGTCCTTGCGGATGACCGTGCCGGCGCCGATCGTGAGCAGGTCGGTGCAGACCGGGACGTGGCGGGAGAGGATCGTGACCCCCTTGCCGATCCGCGCGCCGAGCGCCCGCAGGTACAGCACGTACAGCGGATTTCCGATGAAGAGAATCATCGGGTTGGCGTGGAGCAGTACCTTGACAATCCAGAATCGTAGATAGGCCGGACTCCAGATCGGGAACTCGCGGGGCTTCCAGCGCCCGATGAGAATCCATTTGGCCACGACCGGGAACGTGCACACCACGACGAAGCCGATGCCGCCGAACACGAAAGACCGAGCGTAGGTGTCGAAGAGCCCAGAACCGGCGGAAACCCAGTCATAGCCTCGGGCGGCGACCAACCCGGTGACGAAGGAGTAGACCAGGAAGACCAGCAGCTGGAGTGTTCCGCACAGGACATAGGCCGAGGTACCGGCAGAGGGCGCCTTCGCCTCCGACATCACGGCCACCGAAGGGGTTGTCGGCTGCGATACCGCGCCAGAAGCGGGATGGCCGTCCAGGAGAGCCGCTGCGAGGCTTCGGGTCGTGG
The DNA here is from genome assembly GCF_053598275.1 of Streptomyces sp. NPDC001156. NCBI lineage: Bacteria > Bacillati > Actinomycetota > Actinomycetes > Kitasatosporales > Streptomycetaceae > Streptomyces > Streptomyces sp. NPDC001156. The sequence goes on from NZ_JBSFJX010000036.1 coordinate 40,759, forward strand.
GGTACTGGTAAATGTCCCTCATGGAGGCGGACGGCAGATCCGGCCGCTTCCTGATCCGTGCGCAGAACTGAGCCATGACCATCGAGTTGGCGCCGAGATCGTTGAAGAAGTGACTGTCGCTCGAAACCTGTTCGCTGCTCACGAGATCGGCGAGTACTTCGGCGAACTTCCTCTCCGTGTCCTGTGTGGCCGAGGCGGCGTCATCGGACACGGTGACCGCTGGTTCGTCGGGTTCGCACATCGTGACCTCGGCAGACTTCTCCGCCATTCGAGCTCCTCGAAACAGATTTCGGCAACCATCGGCCAGTGGACGCTCCGGTGCCTCGGGCTCGGCCAAGTCCGAGCCGAGAGAGCCAGAAGCCACGAAGTCGCGCACTCTCACCTGATCACGAAACCACGCCTTTCAGTTTTATTCGGCAACCGTCGGGTTGCCACTCGGCTCGCGTCGCAACGTCCCGCCCGGCGCGCCCGGACCGGCGGGATTTCTTCTTCCTCGGATGGACGACAAGTCACCCGTACGGGGGTTCACTCGTGAGGACGAGGGCTCGATCCCGGTCCGCGACGTCCCGTTCGATGTCATGGCGGTTTCCGGGGAGAGAACCGGAGTCCGGGCCGCATCGGTTGCGTGTGCCGCGCATATGTGCTGCGCAGGTGCGATTGCCGCGCATCCCGGCGAAGGCTGTGTTCTTGTGATGCCGTCTGCGCCGAAGGTCTGAGCAGGCACTCGCGTACGGCGAATTCACTCAGGTCGTCGGCGATGACCCGGACCGGACGCACAGCAGCGACTCCCGCGACCGCGACCCGTTTTCCTCGTTCCACGGGTGAAGAAACGGATTCCGCGTCGGTCCAGGTTTTCGGCGGTGAAGGGAGGGGTAAGCAGCGGTCCTCTCCGACGGCGAATCGGCGCGCCTCACGCCGTCCTTCCCGGATTCAGCACCCGGCACGGGGGCGTCCCCGTGGCTCCCACCAGAGCGCCGTACCCATCACGGTCCCGGCACACATGGCAGTCTTTTCATTCCCGGCGCGGATGGCTGTTATTCGGCCCAGATCCATGGCCTGGAAAGCTTTCCAGGCTATCGACAACGCTGTGGGGTGTGCAAGAACGCCCCCGCTTGGCGGCCGGGGGCGTAACGGTGAGCGCGGGGTGCCGGGACCACGCCGGCGCGCGCCCGTCCCGAGCGGTCCGGGCGTTCTCGACGGGTGCGGCGACCGCCCCTGGATCGGCAGGAGGATCTTCCTTCCGCAGACGTCCGCCCGCAGGGGCCGGCCTCCCCGCTCGGATGATCCAGGACCGGTCGCCGGCACTTCGGTGCGGGGTTTCCTCAGGCGCGGACCAGGGGTGTGTCGACAAGGTGCTCGGCCAGGAACCAGGTCTGGAGTTCGCCGGTGCGGATCACCTGGGACACCAGGAGGTCGTTGGTGCCGTCGTCACCCAGTTCGGCGGTCCGGGCCGCCGCGTCATGGGCCTCCGCCAGAATCGTCTCGTGGGCGTGCAGCAACCGCGACAGCATGGCCGGGACCTCCTCCACCCTGTCTGGCGGCCGCGGAACGGTGGTGATCTCGGCGACGTGCCGGGGATCGCGCACCGCGACGCCTCCGAGGGTCTGCACCGGCTCGGCGATCCTTACGACCCGATCCGGTGGGGTACTCGGCCGTGAACCTACCTTCGGCACGATGAGGAGGCCGGCACCGTGGGAAGTGCGACCAAGGAACGCGAGGAAGCCGCGAAGCTCCCTGAGGGCGACGTGGTGCGCATCCTGCTGGAGCAGCATGCCCGGATCCGTGATCTGTTCGGCGAGGTGAAGAGTTCGCGGGGTGAGCAGAAGCAGCAGAACTTCGACGAGCTGAGGGCTCTGCTTGCGGTCCATGAGACCGCCGAGGAGATGATCCTGCGGCCGGTGGCGGAGAAGACCGCCGGAGAGGCCGAGGCGGAAGCCCGCAACGACGAGGAGGCCGAGGCCAACAAAGTGCTCGCCCGGCTGGAGAAGATGGATGTCGGCAGTTCCGTGTTCGACGCGGAGTTCGCCGCCTTCGAACAGTCGGTGATCGACCACGCGGAGCACGAGGAACAGGAGGAGTTCCCTGCCGTGCGGGCGGCCTGCGACGAGGACCGGCTCAAGGGGATGGGCACCAAGCTCAAGGCGGCCGAGAAGATGGCACCCACCCATCCGCACCCGAGCGCGGCCGGATCCCCCGCCGCCCAGTGGATGACCGGACCCTTCGCTTCGATGATCGACCGGGTGAAGGACGCGCTCACCACCCGCTCCTCCCGCGGCACCTGAAGCGGCGTGGCCGGCGCTGCCCTGCTGCGGCAGGCCGAGGGCCGCGTTCGGCGGAGCGAGCAGGAGGCGATCAGCATGATCAAGGGCAGACCTGGTGAGGGGTGGACCTGCGGGACGGCGTATCGCGGTCTCGCCACGGCCCGTGACGCCCCGTGGCTCCACAAGCCAGCCGGGTGTGCCGAAGTCGTCGGCACACCGGGCTGCTGGACGGTCGGTGCGGCCGAGGAGGCCGACCCGTACTGCGTCCGCAACACGGGTGTCCGGTGCTGGGCGGGACGCCGTCCGCCGTGGCGCGGTGGTTCCGGCCGGCAACGTTGAGCGCGAGCGACGTGCACACAAGTGAGGTGCAGCGGAGTGTGTCATGAGCGATGAACCAGGCGGCCGTGCCCGGCACGCCGCCGAGCGGACTCACCCGCCTGCCGGTCCCGGTCCGGTGCCCAGGTCCTCGTCGAGGGCCGCGCGACGTCCCGTGAGAACGGGGTCGGAGCCGCGCACCGCCCGCAGCGCGCTGCGCCTGCGTGAGACGCTCAGCGGTGTTTTCCTGGCCGTCTTCGCCGTGGGGGCCGCCCTGTTCTGGTGGTGGGCCGTCGAGTCCTCGGCCGGCTCGTCCCCGGGGCGCGGAGTGCTGGTCGTGCTCGCTGCGATCTGTACGGCCCTGGCGGTGGCGGCGGTGTTGGATCTGGGGGTCGTGGGACGCCGCCTGCGGCGTGAACGGGCCGGCCACGGCTGACCGGACGACCCCGACCTCGACGGTGGACGGGCACCGGAGAAGGACCGGGGCCCTCACCGAGTCGGTGCGTAGGCGGCGCGCCTGGGCGTGCACGCACATCCACGTCCCGATGGCGTCTCGGCACCGGGCCGTCCGCCGGCGCATCAGGCGTGTGAGGGGCAGCCATCATGGGCGTCGGCCGGCCGGTGACGGCCAGGGTGAGCAGGCGCTCCCCCGGTCGTACTCGACTGCGCTTCGACGGCTGGATCGCGGGGATCGGCACGTCGTCCGGTACACGTGCGGTAGTGGGGTACTGGCCACGGGCGCCGTTCGGCCCGTTCGCCGATGTGATGCTCGAGCGGCCGGATGGGCACCGCGTTCTGCTGGCCCCGACCCCGCTGATCGCGACGTTCATCGCCGGTACCTATGCCTTCGACGAGGTGAGGATCGTGCCCGTCAGGGTGGATGTCGCAGAGCAGGACTGGACGGTCGAGGCGTCCACCCTGGCTCTGCGCTTCACTACGGGTCGCAGAGGCCTCCTTGGATTCCTGCTCCGAGCCGTGCCCGCCCCGCTGGCGGCCCGTCCGGTATGGGTCTCCTGTGTGGCGCTGCTCGCCCGGGCACTGCCGGGTGTGCGGATCTGCGGCAGCGCGGGCGCCGGGCGGCACGAGTGGTACGGCGCGAAGGACCTGCATCCCGTCGTCGCGGCCCACGCGCGGTATGAGGGGGAGGACCTCGGGCTCCTCGCGCCGGTCGAACCGCCCGTCCGGTTCGGGTTCGGCTCGACTCCCCGGAGGCCGTGCGTCGTGCGCGTCACCACCACGGTGGCCCTGAAGCGCCAGAACGACACACTGCGCGGCGCCGCGCCGGCAGAACGCTGACCCGACGGAGTCCTGCGGCCACCTTCGGGCTTGATCGACAGCGGGAAATGACCCGGATTGCTCCGGCGTGAAACAGGCGTGGCACAAGCTTGGGTCGTGTTCGAGGACCACCTGCGAGAAGGTGGAGAGGAGAAACCGGGGCATGGTGCCCAACACGCCCCCTTCGCTCAGCCAGGTGACTCATGGCCTTCTTCGCACGGTTCACACGCAGGCCGCAGCATTCACTCCAGGCCCCCGGTCTGGCGGGGGAGTGCGAGCGGATGCGGACGGAGGTCGAACAACTGCGGCATGCCGTCACCTCGCACGCCCTCGTCGACCAGGCCATCGGTGTCGTCGTCGTCCTGGGGAAGATCTCGCCCGAAGAGGCCTGGCGGGTCCTGAGGGACGTGTCCCAGCGCACCAACACCAAGCTCCGGCTCGTCGCGGAACACCTCCTCGCGTTCGCCCAAGGCGGCGAACTGCCCCAGGAGGAACGGGACGAGTTGAGGCGGGCCCTCGACCGATACCGGATCTCCTCCGGCACCGAGCGCTGACCTTGCCGACCCTTGGGGTCCCGGCGTGTCGAACGGCCGGTCGCGGGCACTGAGAGACGATGAGGTGTCCCCGCACAGGGAACGGCCGTGCCGGAGTGGAGGGGCTGCATGGAGCAGCGGGTCACACAGGTGAGGACCGGGGACGAGGCGACGGCGGCCGCATCCGGCACCGCCACTCCCGCCCGCCGTCACGAACACGCCGACGTGCGGCGGCGGATCCCCCGCACCGACGCCGTGCTGCGTGATCCGCGGCTGTCGCAGGCGATGGTCCGGCTGGGATCGAGCGTGGTGAAGACGGCGGTCCGGCAGGCGCAGGAACAGGCACGGGAGGGCCGCATCCCGCCCGAGCAGGTGGAGGACGCGGCGGTCGCCCTGTTGCCCCGTACCCCCGGCGGGCTGCGGTCGGTGATCAATGCCACCGGCGTCGTGCTCCACACCAACCTCGGCCGGGCGTCTCTGTCGGCCGCGGCCCGGCAGGCGGTTCAGGAGGCCGCCGGGCCCACGGACGTCGAGCTGGACCTGCCGACCGGCGTACGGGCCCGCCGCGGTCGTACGGCATTGAGAGCACTGTGCGACGGGGTGCCGTCCGCGGCCGCCGCGCATGTCGTCAACAACGGCGCCGCCGCTCTCGTGCTGGTGGCCACCGCGCTCGCCGCCGGCAAGGAGATCGTCATCAGCCGGGGCGAGATGGTGGAGATCGGGGACGGTTTCCGGCTGCCGGACCTGCTGGTGTCCACCGGGGCGCGGCTCCGCGAGGTCGGCACCACCAACCGCACCACAGCGGCCGACTACGCCGCCGCCATCGGCCCGGAGACGGGTTTCGTGCTGAAGGTGCACCCCTCCAACTTCCGTATCACCGGGTTCACCCGGGCCGCCGGCGTGGGCGAACTCGCGGCGCTGGGTGCCCCGGTGGTGGCCGATATCGGTTCCGGTCTGCTCGCTCCCCATCCGTCCCTGCCCGAGGAGCCCGACGCCGAGACCCAGCTGCGGGCCGGCGCCTCGCTCGTCACCGCGAGCGGCGACAAACTCCTCGGCGGGCCCCAGTGCGGACTGCTGCTGGGCGAAGAGGAGTTGGTCCGCACGGTGGCGCGCCATCCGCTGGCGCGCGCCCTGCGCGTGGACAAGCTGACCCTGGCCGCGCTGGAGGCGACACTCACCGGCCCGCCGCCCCCGACGGCCACTGCTCTGGCCGCCGACCCGGGCGGGCTCGTGCGCCGCGCCGACCGGCTCGCGGCTGCTTTGGCCCGCGACAGTATCGACGCACGGGCTGTCGACAGCCTGGCCACGGTGGGCGGTGGCGGTGCGCCCGGTGTGACCCTGCCGAGCGCCGCGGTCTCCCTGCCGGAGCCCTACGCCGCCGTCCTGCGCACCGGCGCCACCCCCGTGGTCGGTCGCCTGGAGGCGGGGCGGTGCCTGCTCGACCTGAGGGCCGTGCCGCCCGAGGACGACGAACGGCTGGCCGAGGCCGTGCGGGCGGCCGCGGAGAGGCAGGCGTGATGCGGGTCCTGGCCACCGCCGGGCACGTCGACCACGGCAAGTCCGCCCTGGTCCGTGCGCTCACCGGGATGGAACCCGACCGCCTGGAGGAGGAGCGGCGCAGGGGCCTGACCCTCGACCTCGGGTTCGTGTGGACCCGGCTCGGCCCGGACGAGGAGCACATCGCCTTCGTCGACGTACCCGGCCACGAGAAGTTCGTGGCGACCATGCTGGCCGGGGTGGGCCCCGTGCCCGCCGTGCTGTTCGTGGTGGCTGCCGACCAGGGCTGGCAGCCACAGTCGCAGGAGCACCTTGCGATCCTCGACGCGCTCGGGGTGCGGCACGCCGTGCTGGCGGTGACCCGCTCCGACCTGGCGGACCCTGAGCCCGTGCGAGCCGACGCCGTGGGGCGCATCGCCGACACGTCCCTGGGCAAGGTGCCGTCCGTCGCGGTGAGCGCGGTGACGGGCGCTGGACTGGACGAACTGCGCACGGAGCTGGACCGGTTGGCACGCTCGCTGCCCGAGCCGGCCGCCGATGCGGACGTGCGCCTGTGGCTGGATCGCGCCTTCAAGGTACGCGGCCACGGCACCGTGGTGACCGGCACGCTCGGCGCGGGCACGCTGCGCGTAGGCGACCGACTGGTGACGGGGGACGGATCGGCCGTCCTGAGGGTGCGTGGTCTGCAGTCCCTGCACGAGGAGCGGGCCGACGTCCGCGCAGTGGCACGGGTGGCGGTGAACCTCCACGGCTCCGTCGACGGCGCTCTGCGCCGGGGGCAGGTTCTGCTGACACCGGACCGATGGCTGGTCACCGAAGTGATCGACGTCCGGATCGCCGGTGAACCGGCCCGCGAGCTGTCCCGCACGGTCGCTCTGCACATCGGCACCTGCGCCGTCGTGGCGGCCGTCCGTCCGCTAGGCGAGGACACCGCCAGACTGACGCTGCGCCGGGCACTGCCTCTGCGTGTGGGAGACCGGGCGGTCCTGCGGGAGCCGGGTGGCCGGCGTATGCCTTGCGGCGTGACGGTGCTGGATGTGCAGCCGCCGCGGCTGACCCGCCGTGGCGCGGGGCGGGCCAGGGCGGCCGCTCTGGCCGACATGACCGGCCGGCCGGACGGCGCCGGAGAACTGCGGCGGCGGCGACTCGTCCGCAGTTCTGAGCTGTCGGCGATGGGCGTGCCGGTGCCCACCATGCCCGTGGCGGGGGACTGGCTGGCCGACGAGGTCCACTGGGCGGAACTGCGCGAGCGTCTCGGGGCGGAAGTGGAGCGGTACGCCGAGCAGCACCCGCTGGAACCGGGCCTGCCGGCCGAGGCGGCCCGCAGGCTGCTCGGGCTGCCCGACCGGTCCCTGGTCGACGCGCTCGCCGGCCTGCCGGGCCCATCCGAACTGGTGTGTAAACAAGGTAGGTTGTACGGGCCCGCCAGTCTCAAACCGACCCTCCCGCCGCCCTTGGCGGCAGCCGTCGAGGCGGTACGGCGCGACCTGACGCAAGCTCCGTTCCGGGCGCCGGAGGCGGATCGGCTGAAGGAACTGGGGCTCACCCGAAAAGCGTTGGCCGCCGCGGTCTCCGCAGGCGCACTGCTCACGGTGACCGACGGGATCGTGCTGCTTCCGGAAGCGGGCGACCAGGCCGCCGCGGTGTTGCGGCGGCTGCCGCAGCCGTTCACGCTCAGCGAGGCCCGCCGGGCCCTGGACACCACTCGCCGGGTCGCCGTGCCGCTACTCGAATTCCTCGACGCCACGGGATACACGGAGCGAGTGGACGACCAGCGGCGGCGGTGCCGTTCCGATGCGGGGAGCGGAGGCGGACGGGAATCGAACCCGTTTATTTACCCGATTGTGACCTGCGAAGGCTCCGAGAATCAGGACAAATAGGCGACATTCGATGTCGCTCGCTGACGCTCAACGCTGCTGAGTCTGGCTCCGTTTGGCCGCGGCCAAGCGTCCGTGAGGCGGTCCCCCATATCTCCCGGCGGGTGAGTGCAAAAGACCGCAAACGAAAGCGCCCCCGCACGAAGCGGGGGCGCCGCGACCCTTACCCATCGCCTGGGGGACATGACGGGCAGGGCCGTTCGTTGAGGGGGGAGGTGGCCCACCCGTCCCTACCCGGTCGACGTTGAGCCCACGGTCGTCCGTCGCCGGCACCGGTCACCTACACCGAACCCTCACGCAAAGGACCCCGGCCGGGACTGATCCCGACCGGGGTCGCAGTGCAGGGCGAGGATCAGGCGTCGAACTCGCCGGCCTTCACGCCCTTGACGAACGCGTCCCACTCGGCGGGCGTGTAGAACTGTGTCCCGCCCGCACGGTCCTTGGTGTCGCGGACGGCTCGGCCCCCGTCGGGAGTCGTGGCGACCTCGACGCATGCGCCGTTGCCGCCCGAGAACGAGGACTTACGCCAGTTCAGGGTGTTGCTGTGCATCGTTGCTGTGCCTTTCAGTAGTGGCGTCGATCTTGTGGGGGGTAGGTTCGAGGGCGCGCCACGGCGGGAGGGCGCGCGCAAAGGTGCTTGTGCAGGTGGATGTCCGATCCGCCGGCGCTCGCCCCGGGGTTGGCCTCGGTGGTGTACTCCTGGCCGTCCCGGATCGGCTTGTCGCAGCGCGCGCAAATCATCGGGCACTGCTTCGAGCTGCGCGCCACGCGGCCGACCACTGCCGGCGCAGGTGCCTCGCTGCCGGGCACGCCACCGCTGTGTTCCGTCGGCAGGTGCGGCATGAGGTGCAGTGGTCCGTCAGGGCCCGGTACTCGGCTGCTGCGGGTTCGGCCGGAATGGCCGTAGGCTCTGGCATGTCGACTCCAACCAGTCGGCCAGCCCCCGGGCCCGGCAGCCGCGGGGGCTTTCTGCTGTGTGTGCAGGCTACTGCTACTTGTATCGCTCTGTCTCGATCCGTATCGATCCGGTTGCATCCGGATCCCAAGATGCCGCCTTGTGGGCATCTGCCTAGCTTCGGATCATGGCGACTGATCCTGATGCTGAGATCGACCACGAGGGCCCGGTCACCCCGTACCGGCAGCTCGCTGAGATCCTCAAGGCGCGCATCAAGCGTGGGGACTGGCAGGACGGGCGACCCATCGCCAGTGAGACCAGGTTGGTGCAGGAGTACGGGCTTGCCCGGTCCACCGTTCGGCGTGCCATCGCGGTCCTCGTTGAGGAGCGGGTGGTGTGGACAGTGCAGGGGCGTGGCACGTATGTGGGGCAGCCGCCCGAGGAGTAGTCAGGCTCAGGGCATGACAAAACGCCCTCGGCATAGCCCGCGTGGGGCCGAGCAGGGGGCGCGCGCCGTCAGGATCAGGCGGCTGGCGCGTTGACGTGATGCCACGGAGCCGGGCCGGTCTGCGACGCCCAGCCAGCGAGGGCCTGCTCGTCGTACAGGCTGATGCGCTGCGCGACGGCGTAGGCCTCGGCCTGCTGGGTGAACGTGCTCGTGGTGACCATGACGGGAATGTGGGCGTGGTGCACCGTGTAGCAGGTGCCGCCGAAGCGCTGCATCTCTGGGGAGCCGACCTTATGCGTGGGCCCGTACCGCTTGCACTGGATCACCAGGCGGCGTCCGTCCGGACTGGTGGCGGTGACATCGGCTCCGAGGTCTCCGGCTCCGCCGTTCACCTGGACGTTTGTGCAGCCGTCTCGCTGGCAGAGGTAGGCGATGGCGTGCTCGAACTCGGTGGGGCCGAGAGTGTGGTAGCGGGCGATTTCCCGTGACTGGATCTCGCGTATCTGGGCGAGGCGGGCGGCCTCGAGGCGCCGCTGCTCGGCTCTGCGTTGACGGCGCGTCACGTAGACCGCTCCGCCGGCCAACGCGACCAGGAGCAGCGGCACCCCGAGAGCCGGGCGGTGCAGGACCAGCTGTTCGAGGACGGCGAGCGGGACGAGTACGCCCCACACGATTCGGATGACGACGGACTGGCAGGACGAACCGCGTGTGGTGCGGCGTGGCGACATCGAGATCCCCCCAGGGACGTGATCTGTGGCGGAAGAGTAGCTGTACTGCGTTGGAACGGTGGACAGTTGGGGGCCTGGCTCCGGGCATGACGAAGGGCCCCCTCCCGCCGAAGGCGGGAGGGGGCGATCTCATGCGTACTCACGGCGAGGTATGACGATGCCCATCGACAGCAGACCGCCGCCACCGTTGCCCGGACCGGGATCCGGGGCGCCGTTCCGCCGGCACACGAGGGCGTCCGGGTCCCAGCTCGGCGCCTGTAGCGAGTAGCCGTCCGGGCAGTCCGGTCCGGGCGGCCCCTGCTCGCTGCGCTGGCCTGGCTCGCCCTGCGGTCCCTGCTCGCCCGGCGGCCCCTGCGGTCCCTGCGGACCTGCCGGACCTGCTGGGCCCGGCGTCCCATCGGCTCCGGGCGCCCCGTCCTGGCCCGGCACCCCGTCCCTTCCACTCGGCCCGGCGCTGCCGGACGCGCCAGGCTTCCCGGGGTCGCCTTGCTGAAGGTGAGGCCCAGCTCGGCGGCGATGACGCTGACGGTGCGCTGCGCGCGGTCGATCTCGCGGGCGATGGCGTTGCGGCCGAGGCCTGCCGCGTGCAGCTCGCGTACGCGCGCATAGTCGTCTTCGGTGATCGGGCGGCCGTACTGCCGGGGCTTGTTGGGCACGGTCACCTCCGGGCATGCAAGAGGCCCGGCCGCGGGGTGGTGCGGTCGGGCCTCGATCGGGACGGGCTACCGCGGCGGGTACTGCCCGGGCTGCTGGTAGCCGTACGGGCCGGGCGTGGGCTGGTGCGTGTAGGGCTGCGGCGGGTACGGCTGGCCGGGGATCGGCGCCGGGTAGCCGTCGGGGACGTGCGTCACGGTGACGCGCCGACGGCGCGCGGCGAGGTAGACCGGGGTCCAGAGTCCGACGGTGCAGAGGATCATCGTCCAGTGGAACGCGAGCGCTATCCATCCCATTTTGCGCCGCGTTTTGATCTTCGGCATGATGCGCCCCTCTTGGTGTGGGTGCATGGGGGCATCGTCGCACGGGACACGATGGTAAGGAAATGGTGAAGGCCCGCGTGGTGGCGGGCCTTTGAGGTTTCGAGTCCGGGCACGCCGGACGTGAGGCCAGGATGCGACATGATCACCCGGAATGCAACCGGATCAGTCGTTGTCCTCGCCGAGCGCTACCTCAACTTGCTTGATCTTCCCGCTTGTCGACAGCTCGGCCCGGACCGGATTGTCGAGCGGCACGCCCGCCTTGGTCGCGGCGTCGACGAACTGGGCAAGTTCGAAGAGCGTCATGTCTTTGTCTTCCCCGGTGAAGCGCAGCGCGGCACGCATGGACTGAGGATGACGCAGGAGGGCCCCGCCGCGCGAGGGGGGATCAGTGCGGCGGGGCCTGGTCATCGGATTCGGTAGCGACGTGAGCTCTCGCTGCCGTCCTTGACCACTACCCCGGCGAGGCCGAGGGGCTGTGTTGTTGGTGTTGGCGTTGGCTCCTGACCTGCACCAACACCGCTCTCAGGAGGAGCTGAACGGGGTAGGGGAAGGGCTGGCAGATCGTCTCTGTGTACGCCCGGTCCGTTCCCTGCGACAGTACGCACACCCGACCTGACGCGGACGCCCGCCTCGCCGAGGAGCGCGCGCACAACCTTCGTATCGCCTACGCCGAGCTCGTCGCGTAGCTCGGTGAGGAGCACGTGCCGGCCTTCTCCGGCGACGGCCCAGAGTGCGGCGGCGACGTCAGGCGCGGCCTCGGTCTGCTCGTCGGCACGGCGGCGCGCCCACCAGTCGCGGGTGCGTTGCCAGCTGATGCAGCCGAGGACTCCCACCACCACGTAAGCGACCTCGGGCAGGGCTGCGACGATCCCCCACATGGCGAGCGCGCCGACCGCGAACAGGACGATGCGGGCGGCGCGATCGGCTCGAGGGCTCGGCTCCCCCGGCTCGGCGGTCTCCTCGGCCTCGGTGCTGCTCATGCGAACGCCTGCGTGAACAGCGCTCCGAGCATGTTCGCCGAGGAGCCGAGCGGCACCGCGGCGACGCCGGCGACGCTCCCGGACAGGGCGACGGCGATCCCGCTGAAGACGCCCGCGAACAGCTTTGCGTTCGGTACGCGCGGCGCCCACTTCCACAGGGCGAACAACACCGCGGTGAGCAGGAAGACCACGACGTATCCGCCCGGGGTGAGGGCGAGTTGGTGCGCGCGGGTCACGTCTGGTGCGGTGCCGCCGACGCCCCACACGAGCGCGGTGTAGCCGCCAACGTTGGCGGCCCACAGGGCAAGCCAGGTGCCGGCGCTGAGCACGGACCAGGCGCCGAGGGAGGCGAGCGCGGCGAGCATGCCGTACAGGTGGGCGAGGACGAACGGCAGGAGCGCGGCGGGCTGCCGCTTCTCCTTGAACACCCAGCGCAGCAGGTAGACGAGGACGATCGCGACGCCGAGGGCGACGCCGCCGAGGTTGACGGCCATGTACGGCACGGTGGGGTCCTATCGGACGATGGCCACGGCGAGCGCGGCGACGGTGAGGATCAGGGCGCACGTGCCGGAGATGGCGGGCACGTCGCGGGGGACGATCAGCAGGAGCCCGGCGAGGGCGGCCAGGGCGCAGACGGCGAAAGCGGCGGCGAGGAGCATGGCGCGGCCTACTGCGCCGGGGCGATGTCGTGGCGCTCGAGGTTGGCGCGCATGGTGGCGCGGCGTGCCTCGGCCGCGGTGTGGATGGCGCGCGCCACTGGCGCGGGCAGGCGTCCCGTCCGCGGGTCGGTGAGGACGTTCAGGTCTTGGATGAGCCACGGCGGCAGCGCGTGGAGGAGCTGTGGCGCGCGGGGTGCGCCGCTGGTCGGATGGGGTGGCGCGTCCTGCGGCTCGTCGACTGGCGCGTCCGGCTCGTCGGTGGCGCGGAGGATACGCGCCACGGTGCTGTGATGGATGCCGACCTGGCGCGCGATGGCGCGGTTCGAGTGTCCGTCGTCGGCCATTTGGCGGACGGTGGCGCGTCGATCTCCTGGCGTCGTAGCGCGCTGTCCCATGGTGGCTCCAAGAGAGGGGGCCGGGCCCGCGCACGAGGGAAAGGGAAGGAGTGCGCGGGCCCGGCCAGTCGGTGGGGTTACTTGCGCCTGCGGACGCTGGCCACGACGGCGGTGGCGAGCACGGTGAGGCAGAACAGGGCAGACGCGCAGTCGGTCTGCGGGGCGTTGTCGTACGAGGCACGGTCTTGCAGCTCGCGCTGGGAGTGGCCGCGGCCATCGCCGCGGGGGCGGTGCCACTCACCGCCGAACGTGTCCGGCATCAGTGCGCCCTCGCGTCCTGCTGGTCCATGCGGCGGCGGACGTCGTCGGCGCCGGCGTAGTCGGCGGCGCAGGCCTGCACGGTGGCGGGCTCGGTGAGGACGCGGCTCGGCTGGGGTGCGAGGCTCGCGGGGCTGGGCTGGTCAGGGGGGTGCTCGGTACGCTCAGGCATTAGGGCCTGCTCCTTCGATCGCTTCGTTGACAGGTCCGCCCCCGGTCCGGAGCGCCAACTCAGCGGACCGGGGGCTGTGTTGATCACGGAAGGGCACTGGAACCCGGTCCGTTGTATGGGGACCGTACAGGGCTGTATGGTCCCCATGCAAGATGGCTGGGTCGTGCCGCTTCCCGCAGCGAGAGAGGAGCGGGTGTGGGCGACGAGATCGAGGAGGTACAGCGGGTGTCAGAGGCCCTCGAAGACGTCGACCACATCGCGGATGTCGAAGAGCGGGTGCGGGCGCGGAATCGCGTGCTGGCACTTCAGGCGCAGCGGGTGAAGGACTGGCATGCCGAGCGCCGCGATCTCGTGTTCGCCCTGCGAGAGCAGGATCCGCCGGTGACGATCCGGGCGATTGCGGCCCGGTTGGAGATGTCGGTGGGCGTCGTGCAGGACATCCTTCGAGGGCACACCGGCTCGTGGAAGAACCGGGCGAAGAAGGATGAGGCGTCGGATGGATGAGTTGGTGCGGTGGCTCGGCGTGCAGCTTGATGCGGACGAACGGATCGCGCGGGCTGCGGTCGGCGCGCCGTGGGAAGCCTCCGTTCCCAACATGATCCACCTCAGCGCAGCAGCACAGCGCGAGCGTCCAGCCCTGCGGTCCCTCCGGTACGTCGCCAGCACTGAGCGAGCCGAGTATCAGCGCCACATCGCCGCGCATGATCCAGCTCGGGTGCTGCACGAGATCGGCGCCAAGCGAAAGGTCGTCAACCTGCATCGCGCGATCCGGAGCCCTCAGCCGGATGGGATCACGAATCTGGACTGCTCCACGTGCGGCGGCGAGGAAACGCTGTCCCCGTCCTGGCCGTGCCCCACGATCCGATTGCTGGCGTCGGTGTACGCGGACCGGCCCGGCTACCGCGAGGAGTGGCGCCCGTAGTCATTTGCACGCACCCAGCCCCTACCTCGTCGAGGCGCGGGCTTCGTGCTGTCTACGGCCAGTCGGCGAGCTGCTCGCCAGTCTCAGTGTCGACGAGGATGACGTGCGCTCCGTCGCGGCCGTAGTTGCCGACCGTTGCCGCCCACTTCTTACGCGCGGTGGCCTCGCTGTCCCACCAGCCGTCCATGACGCGCTGGTCTTCCACGCTGAGGGTGACGCGGTAGCGGCCGGCATCGTCCATGTCGGTCAGCGATCCGACAGACGGGTTTCGTCAACGGGGTACGCGGCGATGTCGCCGGTGCGGCCGTCCATCAGGAAGTCCGGCTGCCAGGTGTCCGCTCCTGTCGCGTAGCGCTGCGGGATGCGCCTGTACATGCGGTACGCGGCAGCGCCGAAGCGGTTACGCGATACCTTCGCTCGCGCGCGCTCGCGGTTCGGATACGGGCGGTGAGACAACGGGGCCTCCTCTGTTCGCCCTCAGCATGGGGCAGACGCCGGGTCCGTGCCTAGACTCGCGGCATGCCCGACCTGCCGCCCGATCCGGACCGCCTGCGCGAGATCTTGCGGTGGCTGGAGGAACGGCACGCGGAGACCGAGGCGGTAGGAATCTACCTGCGGTTGCAGCGGGACGCCGTCCGCGAGGCGCTCGCACGAGCTGAGGGCGAGGAGCCCCCACGGGAGACCGAACAGCCAGCTCCCCAGCCCAAGCGGTCCGCGGCCCGGCCCGCGCAGCCGGGGCCGCTCCACACCTTCACCCAGCGCAGTGGCGGCCCGTCGACGGGCTTGACCCTGGAACGCCGGGCGCAGGCTGTCGGCGACGAGCGGGTCCTGATCCACGTGGACGACTGCCCGCACGCGGGCGCCGGGAAGCCGATCGACGCGCATGACGCGCGGGCCGCGGTGCTGGCGGGCGTGGAGGCGTGCCCGTTCTGTAGACCCGACTCCGAGCTGGGGATCGACCTGGGTTGAGGCTCTGGTAGATGCGGCCCAGAGTGATGGTCACGCGGGCGGGTGTGCCTGCGATGCAGCGCTCATGGCTCCCTTTGCGGCAGCTGTTACAGCCGATATGTCGCCGGGGTCGCTGCGCCGCAGGACGATGATCTTCAGGATGGCAATTAGGCTCGGCCCGCATAGCACCATGGCCAGCCACCACACGTCCTTCGCGACGTAGACGCCCGCCCCCAGCATGGCGACGCTCATGATCGCTCCGACGATCAGGCTGGTCACACGGAACTTGTACTGGCGGATCTCGCGCTCGGCGCGGGCCTTTCGTTCCGCGGCGTGCTTCTGCGCCTCCAACTGCTTGAGTCGTACCTGGTGTTCGCGCTCCAACTGCTTGAGTCGTACCTGGTGTTCGCGCTTCAACTGCGGCTCAAGTGCCTCGAATGCGACCTTGAGCTGCTCAGGTCCGCCGAGCGCGGCTCCCCACTTCATGGCGATTTCCAGGCCGGCGGAGACCAGTGGGTCATCGTCGCGGGGTACAGGTACCGCACTGCTGTTCTCCACACTCACTGCTGCGCCCCTCCTCCGCCGCTTCCCGTTGGTGTGTAGTCAAGTTCGGTTGTTTCTGGTGGCGGACCGAGACGCAAGAACATGCTGGCGAGGGTGTGCTCGATGGTCTCCTCGGCGGCGGGGGCCACTGCTTCGATTTCCTCGCGTCCGAGAGGCTGGTCAAACAGTGGGGCCGCACCGCCATGCACAGACCTTTTTGCGACTACGAACCCGAACGGGGTCGAGCTGTAGCTCTGAACGACGTAAATCCCGCCAACCTTACGAACGACTCTGCCCTTATAGGGCGGGCCGTCCTGGGCCTCGGCCTCCTTGCTAACTTGAGGCTGACCGTCAGCTTGTCTGCGCGCACGTCGGATGCGGCGTTGCCGTCTTGCTGCGAACCACGGAATTGCCCTCACCCCCTCGCTGTACACCCGAAACCGTATCGAGGCACAGGTGAGGAGGGGAGGGTTCCGACATGACAACCCGCCCGAAGGCGTCGGCCCGCCGACCCTGGGGCACGGGGTGGCGGGCCGTCCTCGTGGCCAGCTCGTTGGGCTGACTCGGCGTGGGGAAGCCCTCCGGGCGACTCAGTGGTGGTGCCACCAGTAGAGCGCGAGCGCTGCCACCCCGCTGAGACTCGCCTTTACACCCGTACGCATGAGCTCATCGCCGGCAGCGCTCAGCAGTCGCCGGAAGTGGTGCCGCGCCCCGCGTTCCGCGAGGTGGGTGCGTATCCGGCCGCGTGTGCGGGCGGTGCGGGCGGTCTTCGGTCTAGGTCGCTGACAGTGGCAGCGCCTAGACTTCTTGGTGCTGGAGATGTCGACCTCCTTTGGTTGACGTTTCTTACGGTGTGGGCGGCCTCCTGCGTAGGACCAGGGGGCCGCCGCCGTTTCCGGGGGAGGCCGTGGCCCTGCGTTAGGACCAGGAAGCCGCCGCCGTCTCCGGAGGCGGCCGTGGCCGCGTAGACAATTCTGACCCACCGCACTGACAACAGTGGGTCAGCGAGCGTCTCAACGCCGCTTGGTACTCGTGCCTATGACGGTGCGTCATGCCGATGTACTGGTCAGCTCCAGGCCGAGTTGGACACCGAGATCGACCCTGCGCGCCACGGTGTTGGTGTAACCCTCGGCATACGCGACGGGAGATCCCTGCACGTCAGGCCTGTTCGCATGCGTGTTTCACGTGGAGCAATGAACCTCGTCGAAGGGCGGGTCGTCGAACTTCACCGTCAGTCTTGCCGTAGCTGTTCTGCTGGTACGGAGTAAGCGTGAACTTCCCGAAGATGACGGTGTCCTTGTAGTCGACCTGCGGCATGTTCTCGATGTACATGCCCACCGTGTTGCGAACTCGCCGTCCTCGAGCAGCAGGTCCTTGTAGAAGAAGCCTGAGTGCTTGTGGTGCCCGGTTGGCTGCCCGGTTGGCACGGCGATGGCCCACACCACGCGGGACCACCTGATGAACTCGATGATGAACTCGAGGCAGTGCGGGCCGACATGACGGATCTTCTCGCCGGCCTGGACCTGCGTCGTCGGTGACGCGCAGCGGACGCAGCCCTCGGATGAGCGAATCAGGAACACGCTCTCGTCGTCCTTCCACTCGTTCGTCTGGCGGTCGAAGGTGCGGGGAGTGGACGCGACGCGGAACTTCGCGACCGCCGCACCGGACGGGGTGAAGCGCAGCTTGGCGTCATCGACAAGGTTGCCGACGATCGTGATGATGGTCTCGCCTGCCATGGAGACGACGGCCGCGACGGAGTTGAGCCAGCCGACGGCAGCGATGACAGTGACCGTCTTGGTCTCGGGTTCCATGGTCACTGCGCCGTGGTGGGCTGTTCGGTGCCTCGAGGGCGTGGCGGATCGCGTCGACTGCGGTCGTGTGCGCGGGGCTCAGCCAGCGGTCCCACGGTCAGGCTACGGCCACGGTGTCCTGCCCGGTCCAGATGTGCCCGCACTTGGTGCAGTGCGCGACGGGTTGGGCGCCGGCGCCGCCGTACATCTCGATGCGGCCTCCGCAGCCGAGGCGCGGGCAGGGTTGGGCGAGTGGGGCTTTGCCTCCGGTGATGTCGAGGGCTTGCTCGACGCGCTCGGCTGCGCCGCGGGCGACGGCGGCGATGTGGTCGAGCTGGGGCTCGGTGAGGGGCCGGAACGGTCCGGGCGCGCCCTGGACGCGGCTGAGGAGCCACAGCGCGGCGTGCGGGGCGTCCGGGCGGGTGCCGGTCCATGACCAGCGGCGGGGTTCGCTGCGGTCCTGCTTGACGAGCTGCTCGCGCCTGCGTCGGTCCTTCTCGGGGTAGCCGTCGGGCAGTAGGCCCATGACGGGGCGCTGGACGCTTCCGGCGATCTGGTCGGCGCAGTGGACGAGGGCGGCGCGGACGATGCGCATCGTCTCGTGGATGGGCAGGCGGATCGGGATCGGGCGCTCGCCGAGCTGGGACGGGTCGCGCTCGAGGGTGCGCAGGGCCAGGGCGCGGTGTCGTTCGGCCTCGAGCAGCTCGGCGTCGCGCTGCTCGAGGGCGCGGAGGTACTCCGACATGCGGCCGGCGGGGGGCCATGTCGGTGAGCTGCTCGCGCCGAGGGCGTCGGTGAGGTCGGGCCAGTGGCGGATGACGGTGGTCAGGTGGGTGGTGGCGGTGGTCATCGTCGTGGCTCCCGGGGTGCGTGGGGCGGTACGGTGATCTCCGCTTGGGGGCGTGCGCTGGAGGCCGGGCAGACAGTCGGCGCGCGCCCCTTCGTCGTGTTCAGGTGGTGGGCTGCTCGGTGCCGTTGAGTTCGGCGCTGTCGTGGGTGCGGAGGGTGGCCCACCGCAAGGCGAAGCGCCGCGCGCGGGCGATGACGGCCCGCTGCGCCTCGATCTCCCCCTCGAGGATGAGCTCCCGCTCGATGGCCTTGTTGGCGCGGTCGTTCTCCGAGCGGAGCAGGTCCCGCATGCGCTCGAGTTCGGCCTCGGCCTGCTCGGCGCGGTTCCGGGCTGCTTCCATGCCCTCATCGGCCATGTCGCAGGCGGCAATGGCCCGATGCTTGGCCCTGGTTTCCGTTTCGAGCCGCTCGAGCAGGGATTCGCAGGCTCGGTAGTTCTCGCGGACGGCGTGACTAGCACGCTCCAGCCGGTCGTATAGGGCGTCGAGGGCGTCGCTGTCGATCGTGTCGACCGTGTGGCGGTCGGCGCTGCTCGACTCCTTGTGCGGAGTGGCGCCGATCGCCTGGTCGTACCAACACGTGGACCCCTCCGGTCCCAGCTCGGGCCCGACGTGGTTGTCCGGGTGTCCGGCCGGGAGGGTGCAGCGGAGCGGTTCGCGGTCCCCGTCGGCGAGCGTGGCGGTGCAGACGTCGCTCATGCGGTGGTGTCCTTCCGGGTGCGGAAGTGGGCGAAGATGCGGGCGCGGAAGGGTCCGCGGGCCCACGAGGGGCCGATGCGGCGGCGGACGGTCGGGGCGGCGAGGGGCATGCTGGCCGTGAGGACGACGACGGCAACGAACGCGATGACGGCGATCACGTGTTGGTCCTCTCTGTGCGCGTGGGCGGCCGTAACCGGATGCCGCACCGGTCATGCGGCTGTCTGGTCTGGATGGTCGGTGATGAGGCGGAGGTGTCGGGGGTCGTCGTCCCAGCGCCACCCGTCGAGGGCGTGTTCGAGGTCGGCGCGGTGCCGGGTTTGCTCGTCGGGTGTCCATCTGGGGACGCTGGGCAGCGGTTCGGGTGGTGGCGGTTTGGGTGGCACGGCGTCGCCGAATGTGCCGGTGGGGAGGGCCTCGGCCATGAGGCGGTCGTATGCGGTCATGCGCTGTGCCTCTCGAGACGGCGTTGGCAGGCGGCATGGATGGTGCGGTCCGGGCGTCGGGGGTCGGGGACGATCGGGCGCCCGCATTCGGTGCAGCGGGTCCAGGGGTGGTCGTCGTGGGGCTCGGTTTGATCTCCGTGCGCCCCAACTACCTGAGGCTGGAAGACAGCCCCGGCCATCTCTTGGGGTAGTTCCTTGGCTTTCCCTGGGTTGTTCGGGGCGCGGTCCCCCGAACCAATCGGGGCGCGGTCCCCCGAACTCCAACGGGTCGCGGTCCCCCGAACTTCGTCGTCCGTACCGTCGGTAAGTTCCGGGCGCGGTCCCCCGAACTGGTTCGGGTCGCGGTCCCCCGAACTTTCGTCGTCGGTCTGCCACGCTGCGGGACGCTTCCCGGGCTTTCGAGCTGTCTTCTTCAGGTGGGCGTCGGCGGCTTCCCAGTCCGGTCGTGGGGACACGAGAAGGACGTACAGAGTCGGTGCGCCGCGGCGTCGCTCCCCGCGGACTCCGACGACGCCGGCGCGGATCGCGGCGTCCATGTAGCGGCGCGCGTCTTTCTCGTCGGCACAGGCGGCCTTGGCGATGTCCGGGATACGGATCGGCTTGCGGTCGGCGAAGCGGAGTTCTCCGGCGGGGTTGGCCATGGCGCGCAGGGCGTAGAGGAGCGTGGGCAGGCCGGTGCGTCGCACGGAGGTGGGCATTTGGCGTGTCCACTTCCATGCGAGGGCGTTGCCGAACGCGTTCGGTACGCCGCCGCTCGAGCGAGTGTCCTGCTCCTCGTTGGTCAACTGAGGCTCTCTCCGTGATGTCGCGGAACCGATCCGGCAGAACGGCCCGGGGCGACCGTGGCGACCGCCCCGGGCGCCGGGTGGCTAGCGGACGTACTCGGCGCGGCGACGCTGCTCGACGAGGCGCTTGTGCCCGGTGAGTTCGCCCTCGGTCGGCTTGCTCGCGGTGAAGGCGGCGAGCTGGGCGTCCGGGCGCTGTGACCCCTCGCCCACCTCGTCGAGCGTTCCGTCCATCTGCCGGCCCCGGTACATGGCGCGCTTGGCCTCGCGCAGTGCCGTGGCGTCCTCGTCGGTGCGGGCGACTTCGCAGGAGGTGACGCGGAGTTTGACCTGCGGGGGCTTGTCCTCGTCCTCGGCGTGGCCCGTGTACGACTTGGACGTCAGCTCGACGATGGCGACGACGACGCGGCCGGGCTTGTCGAACAGGCCTCGGCGCTGATCGCGGGTGAGGCTGGCCTCGATCAGGGTTGCGGCGGCGTCGAGCTTGATCTCGGGGACGTCGGCGGGTCCGAGCTTGGGCATTACAGGGTTCCTCTCATGCGGTAGGCGGCGGCCGTCTCGGCGGCCTGGATGGTGAGGGCGTCCTCGGCGCAGACCTTGTGCGCGGGCTTGCGGTGGGAGTCGCGGAGTTGGGTGGGGAATCCGCAGTAGCGGCAGGGGAGGGCGCGCTCGTAGTCCCAGTGCCGGGAGTCGGCCCAGTCGAGGAGCGTCCCCGGCACGTAAGGCCGTTCCGGCGCGGCGCGGCGCTGGCCGCGGCGGGCGGTCACCCGCTGCCCTCCGGGTCCCCGAAGAGGCGGACGCCGCGCCGCTTCAGGATCTGCCGGCGTTGGTTCTCACTCAGCCCGCCCCAGACGCCCCACTGCTGCCGGGTCTCGAGGGCCCACTGCCCGCACGGCTGCTGTACCGGGCAGCCGTGGCAGACGGCTTGAGCCGCGCCGACTCGGCCGCGGGAGTCCGAGCCGACAGGAAAGAACAGGTCGGGGTCTTCCTTGCGGCAGGCGGCGAACGTGCGCCAGTCCGCGGCGGGCTCGGTGGCGGGGACGGATCCGGTGTAGTGGCTCATCGGGCCACCGCCCCGTATCCGAGGGGGTCCTCGCCGGGAGCGAGGCCGCGGACGACGAGGACGATCTGACCGCCGGCCCGCTTCTGCCCGAGCCGCATGTCCGGGCCGAGTAGGCGCGTGTGGTCGTCGTCCTCGAGGACTCCCGCGTCAACGATCCCGTCGACCGCGGCTTTCATCGAGGGGTACCAATTCGCTGGGTCCCTGCGGCCGTTTGTCGGCGGGTGCAGGACGCCGAGGACGTGCGCGCGCTCGAACAGGGCGCCGGGGTTGGCGGCGGCGAGTGCGTCCATGAGCGCGGGGCACTCGGTGACGGCCTCGTGCGCGGCGTCGCGGATCGCCTTGGTGTACTCGGCGCGGCGCTTGTGGTGGAGGCGCTGGTTCGAGTTGAGCAGCTTCAGCCCGGCCGGAAGCGTGATGACGTACAGGTTCACTCGGCACCGCCCGCGGTCGGTGTGTTGGTGAGCGGGTGGTGTGGGGTGATGTGTCGGCAGTCCCAGCACTGGCGGCCGCCGAGGCGGAGGAAGGCGTGCATCGTGGTGCGGCGTTCGGCCGGGCACCACGCCACGTCGTTGGCCATGGCCTCTTGCGGCCGTAGCAGCGGCCGCCGCCAGCTCGTGTCAGCGGCACGGCGTGCGCGGTGCCGGCCGGACGGGTGCGGCCACGTGCGGGCGACAGCAACGAGGCCCACAGCGACCGCGGTACCGAGGCCCGTGAGGGCGGTCAGGTAGGCGCTCACAGGTCGGTTCCTTCCATCTGTGCCAGCTCGAGGCGGATGTCGACTCCCGCGTCCTCGAGGGCCTGGCGCAGCGATTCGGCGAACGTCTGCGGGTCGTTGAGGACGGTGGACGGGTGGCGGGCGGCGACGATGTGGGAGGCTGCGACGTCCTTTGCGGCAGAGCACTCGCCCGCGATGCGGCCGAGCTGGGATGCAAGCGCTCGAGCGTCCTTGCCGAACTGGTCGCGTTCGCTGCGGATCCGTTCACGGTCGGCCTTGACTGCCTCGAGGTCGCGCTCGTGGCGGCGGCGGGTGACGAATCCGAACATCACTGGGCCCCCGATCCGGGCTGGCGCGCGGCCGGCCACTGCCGGGCGCCCTCTGCGGGCGCCGGCTGCTCGGGCTGCGGCATGCTGGCGGGCGGCTGCTGCTCGTGCTGTTGTTGGATCTCGCCGACCGTGACGCGCTGCTGCGGGAACTCCTCGTCGACCGTGACCTCACCGCGGCGGATCGACTCGGAGATGATCTGGAGCTGCCCGAGATCGAGGTTCGTCCACTTGCCCGAGGGCCGGTTGCGGTTCTCCTCGAGCTGCTCGACAGTGACGCCGAGGCCCTCGAAGTGGGCGATGCAGTCCGCGGTGCGCTGCGACAGCGGCTTGTCGCCCTGCCCGTTCTCCACGGTGTTCGTGGCAATCGTCTTGGCCTGCTCCCGGAACCAGTCCGGCAGCACACTGAAGATCATTTCCCGGAGCCTGCGCGCCCAGTTGTTCGAGTTGTTCTCGTAGACGTCCCGCGGGTCCTCGAGTCGCGTACTGCCGTTGTCCTTGGACCACCGGGAGTGGGGCACGATGAACGTCGTTGATGCGCGCTCGTTGGTCTCGAGGTCCCAGGCCCACGCTTGCATCTCGGACTCGCCGGCCGCGTCGTCTCGGCGCAGCTCGTGTACGCCGTAGTGGACATTCGTCCAGCAGCGGGCCAGTTCCTTGGCGAACTGGATCGTCTCGCCGGACACATTCGAGGTGCCGCGGCGGAAGCGGAAGAACGAGCGAACGGCGAGGCTGTGCTGCGAGAACCCGGTACGCATCCTCTGGATGGCCTGCGCCTCGTTCCGGGGGAACTGGCGGGCCACGATGACCGCGGCCTGCACCTCGGCCACGGCCCGGGACTGTTCAACTGCGGTGCCCTGCCCGACGAACGAGGGGGCCGGTGCCGCGGGCGCGGCGAACTGCTCTACGGGGTAGCTCACAGGTACTCCTGGGTGTCGCGGATCTCGGCCCACGCGGGCAGGGAGAGGTGCTCGATGTCGTCGCTGTAGCCGGGCCAGTAGCCGGACTCGGTGCACTGCGCGAAGGTCTCGAGGGCCCGCCTATTGCGGGCGGCGCCGATGCGGCGCGACGTGGCGTTGACCTCGACGACGGTGATCACGTACGGGGCCGACTTCTCTTGGCAGACGAAGACGAACGCGGCGTCGTCGTCGGCGATGCCGAGGGCTCGGCACGCGGACCGGTACCAGTCGTCTTGCTGGTGGTAGCCGTACTCGTCGATGTCCTTGGCGAGCTTCTCGGGGTTGGCCGAGCGGCACGTCTTGTAGTCGGGAATGATCAGCCGCCCCGACCGCGGGTTCGGCAGCCAGTCGAGGCGGGCCCGCCGCATGACGCCCGTCTTCTCATCACGCCAGAACAGGGACCGCTCGGGGGTGCCGCGCTCGGGGTCGAACAGCAGGCTCGCGACGGGGTGACGGCGTAGAGCGTCCGCCATGTCGTGCACCTGGTCGTACTCGGCGCGCTTGAGCGGGATCGTCCCGGCGTCGCGAGCTGCGGCGACCTCGGACTTGGCTGCCTTCGTGTCCCACCGTTCGTAGTCGACGAGTTGCACCTTGGGCCCGTTGCCGAGTACGAGCCTGTGGGCGGCGTTTCCGATGTCCCACACCTTTTTGGGCGACTGCGCGTGGTCCTGCTCGTACCGGAAGATCGCGGGGCACGAGGGCGGCAGCAACTTGCGCGCGCCACTCGACGAGAGGGCGTACCGGTGCGAGTGGTACTCCTCGTTACTCATCTGGTAGATGCCCGGCTCGGTGATGGGGGCCGGGCCGGCGGCCGAGGCGGGTGCCTCGGCCTGCACGGTCGTCGTCATCACGCGGTCTGTCCCTTCGGCTTCGGCTGCCACACGCCCGCCGCGAGGGTCCACGCGTGGTAGTCCTCCAGCGGCATGCCGCCCGCGTCTGCGGAGTTGTCGTTGAGGGCAGTCGCGGCGGCGAGGGCGAGAGTCGCGTGCACCTGCGCGGCGGCGAGGAGGTTGGCGGTTTCGAGGTCGCCCTCGAGGCCGGTGTTCTTTGCCCGGGCGAGGAGCACCTCGGCTTCCTGGTAGTGGCCAGGTCCGTTCACGGGCATCAGGCGCCGTCCTCTCCGGTGGTGGGGTGGTAGATGCGGCGGCCGTTGACGTCGACGGCGGCGAGGTGGCCGTGCCGGGCGAGGCCTCGCAGGTCCTTGCGCGCGGTGTTCCGGCCGGTCGTCGGCCACGGGGATCCGGTAAGGAGCTGCTCGGCGAGCTGGGTGGTGACGGGACGGCCGTGCTGCCTTATGGTGGCGAGCAGGTAGCCGCGGCGAGTGATGGGCGGGGGAGTGGCTTCGCCGCTTGTCGCGGTGCACTTCTCCCCAGGGACCAGCAGGCTTGCGTTGCGGGGGCTCATCGGTGGCCTCGCATCCAACGGGCCAGCAGCGTCGGCGCGTCCACCGCCACGTACGCGAAGAACACGGCCCAGACGATCGCGGCCCACAGGAGCCCTTCCAGGAAGCTCACTCGGCACCGCCCGTCTGTGCGCGCTGCCCGGCGAGGAGCCACCGCAGCTTCCGCACCCGGGGCGCCACGTCGTCCTCGCAGGGGTGCGGCATCGGGTGATCCGGGCACGGCTCGCCCGTCGACAGCGCACGCCCGCAACGACCTGCGGCAGCCTCGGCCTTGTCGGTCAGCGCGTACGCGATCGGGTCCTCGTCGACCGGACGGTCCGTCACGGCGAGCTGTTGCTCCAACTCGGCGACCCGGGTCCGCAGCTGGTCCAACTCCGCGGCCGACTCGGGCGACATCAGCAGCTGCGCCGACTCGAGCGCTTCGGCGGCCTGGTCCGACAGGGCGGCGATCCGGCCCTGACTCCACGCCGCGCGGATCACGCCCGATGCGGTCCGGGCAAGAGGCGAGAGCGTCATGCCGCCACCGCCGAAGCCTCGGCCTGCGGGGTGGTGGCCTGCTCAGCCGTCAACGGCACGCCGAATCCCGTCACCTCGACAGGGACACCGCGGATCGTCCTCTTGGCGCTCAGCCAGACGTGCTCGTCGGTCGTCGCGTGCAGCTCCACATCCGACGGCGCGATCTCCAGCGCCGCGCGCCACTGCTCGAACTTCTCCGGCGAGTCGACCTGGAGGCCGAGCTGCGCTGGGATGGTCAGAAACGGGCGGTGGATCTTGAGGTACGCGGCGGGCAGGTGGCCGAACTTCTGCGTCAGAGACAGGAGCAGTGCGAGGGCGTTGCCCTGTTCGCTGATCTGCGGGTTCGGGGCGGTAATCTCGGTGCCCATCGGGGCCTCTCTTTCGTGATTGGTTGGGGCGCCGGTCGGGGGGTCGCTCGGGCCGGGAAGTCGGAGCGGCCCACTCGGCGCAGGGGCCAGCGGGATCGGGCGGCTGTGCCGCGTGAGGGCAGCGGCGTCAGGTGCGCGAGCGGGTGAGCCGCAGCGGCAGGAGCCGGCGTCGGCCCGACGGCCAGCGGGCCCGCGGTCGGCTCGTGATGGAACAGGGCGTCGATGCGCTCGAGGTCTGAGTCCGAGAACGTGACGACGCGGCCCTTCTTGGAATGCGGCAGCGACTTGATGTGCCGCCGAAGCCACGTCTCCTCGACGCGGAGGATCTCCGCGGCCTCGGGGTACGTGTGCCGCTTGGTCATGCCGGCACCGCCGCGAGGTGCTCGGGCTCGGCGGGTGCCGGGTTGGCGCGGCCGGTCGGCTCCCACAGCACGAACAGATCGACGCCGAGCCGTGCGGAAATCGCCTTGGCCTCGGCCTCGGTGGCGGTCTGCCGCTGCCCGGTGCGCAGGTGGCCAATCTTGCTGGGGTGGACGCCTGCTGCTTCGGCGAGGTCGCGGACGCTGACCTCTCGGCCGTCGCCCGTGCGGTTCATGAGCAGGCACAGCAGCTCTGAGCTGTACAGCTTCATGGGGTTCTGCTGTGGACGCACGCGTTCACCTCCGTAGACATAATGTCTATTTGCGTGGACAGATGCGACTGTACACGGAGGTAGACAGATTGTCTACGAAAAAAGACAAGGGGAGTGGACTATGCCAACCCCCCTGTAAAGGTGGAGAGTTCGTTTTTTTCGGTAGACACTCGTGCGGCGAGCGTGCGCGTGCCGGTCCGCTGGCCTGCTAGAAGTGGTATCTAGTCCCACCAGTAACGTAGACAATCGCGTGTCATATGACGCCGGGAGGCGAAAGGGCGGGATGGCCACCATGACGGAGTCGCGGACGGACTTCAGCGACTTGATCAGGCGTCGCCGCGCCGAGCTGGGAATCAGCCTGCGCGACCTCGCCGCGCGCTGCATCGACCCCGAAACGGGCGAGGGCGTCAAGCACGCATGGATCAGCAAGGTTGAGAACGCTGGATCGGTCGACGCGCCGCGGCCGGCCATTCTCCGGGCGCTGTCCGCGGGGCTCGGCATCCCGCTGCGGACCCTCCAAGAGGCTGCGGCTGCTCAGTTCTTGGATTTTGATGCGGTGTGGAGTGGCGACCAGTCGACGCGGATCCTTCTGCATCGCGTGAGTGAACTGAATCCCGAAGAGGTCGCACAGCTGACCGAGATCGCTGAGACCTTTGCCCGTAGGCGTACGCAGGGCGACGGTAAAGGGATGGACAAGTCGGAAGATTAGTTACGACTTTCTGTTACCTATTGGTCTGCTGTGGTCACGCTGTGTCTGGTGTGGCATCGTCGATGATCCGCCTGGGGGCACCTTAAAGACCAGTTCGCCCGCGTGTTCGAACTGACATGCGAATACGTTGAGGGTCACTGATTGTGGGAGGTATCGATGCACGACGACGGCGGGACGGTAGCCCCGCAGGAGCGCATCCCGGGGGAGCGTCGGCTGAAAGCCCAGAGGTCGACATCGAGTTCGTGGACCGGCTTCCCGGTGGGCGCGTCGTCATGCCTGTCGAGCAGGAGAACCGATTCGTGTGGCTCGTCGTCCACGGGCATATGAGCCCCCAGGCTCGAGAGGACATGGTCAGCGCCCTCCAGCGCATCGTGGGCAATCGCCTGTGGGAACAGAACTGGCAGCCCCCACAGGCCAGCTAGTGCCGCATCAGAGAACCTTTGCCCTGTTGTGATGTGACGCACCGTTCGGATGCTGGTCTGAACGGCTCGGTGTCTCCAGGCTGTTCGGGTG
>NZ_JBSFJX010000037.1:0-68046 GCF_053598275.1 Streptomyces sp. NPDC001156
CCAAGAGGAAAGCGACGTCAGACGCGGGCGGCACCCGCGACCGATTTTCGCGCCGTCACCACGGCGCGGGCAACGCGCCACATGGACTTGAGTGAAGCCTCTGCCTCAAGTGGAGCTTGAGGGTGTGCGAGCGTCGCGAGGCGCCGGCCGAAACGGTGCCTGCACCGGTCGTGGTCAGCAGGGCCAGGCCCACACCCTCGAAGCGCCCTGCGGCCTGCCGCCGTTCGACCTGAACCGCGGGGCCCGACGGTGGGAGCGCCTCGGCGCACCCCGTCGGGCGGCCCCGGCGATCCTGGCACGACACGCTGGACAGGCTCCGCAACTGACGCCGGATCAGTCCCCGACTCGGTTTCGTTGAGCTGCACTTCTGAGCTGGGCACGTCTCAACCGTACATTTCGGGCCCGTTGGCCGGATCACGCGCCTATCTGGCATGAATGGGGTGTCTACACGCAAAGAATCTTTGACATGAGCACTTCCGCTGAGTCGTTGCTGGTTGTACCAAATGAGAGCCAGCATTCCCGCTCCGGGAGGTTCCGTGAGACGCAAGTCGCTGTCAGCTCTTGCCACGCTGAGCGTCGCGATCATGTTCAGCCTGGTCATCGGTGGTCCGGCCTACGCTGCCGGGCCCGCGTACGTCGCCCTGGGAGACTCGTACTCGGCCGGTAACGGCGCAGGTAACTACGACAGTTCGAGCGGCTCCTGCCACCGCAGCTTCAGCGCCTACCCGTACCTGTGGAAGAACGCCCACGCCCCGTCCTCGTTCGCCGACACCTCATGCTCGGGCGCAGTCACCACCGATGTGACGAACAATCAGCTCGGCCCGCTGAACTCCTCCACCGGACTCGTCTCCCTCACCATCGGGGGCAATGACGCCGGGTTCTCGGATGTCATGACCACCTGCGTGGCCGGCTCCGACTCCGACTGCGTCAACCGGGTCAACCAGGCTGAGAGCTACGCTCAGAACACGCTTCCCGCCCGTCTGGACGCCACCTACAACGCCATCCGCGCCAAGGCGCCCAACGCCAAGGTGGTCGTGCTGGGCTACCCGCACATGTACACCCTCAACGTCTTCTGCGTCGGTCTCAGCGACACCAAACACCGCAAGATCGACGAGGCCGCCGACGTCCTCGACAACGTCATCGCCAGCCGCGCGGCCGCGCACGGCTTCGTCTTCGGCGACGTACGCAACGGCTTCAGCGGGCATGAGCTGTGCTCCGGCGACGGCTGGCTGCACTCAGTGGTGGTCTCACCGAGCTGGGAGTCGTACCACCCGACCGCAACCGGCCACTCGAGCGGTTACTACCCCGTGCTGAACGCGAACAGCTGATCTTCCTCACGAACGAACTGGCGCCTGGCGGGCCTCTGTCCACGGCAATCTGTGGACAGGGGCTCTGCCGCCGTTCGATGCAGGCCCCGTACGGCAAGGGCGACAGCCGTGACGCCGACGAGCACGTGAGGCGGGTTCAAGTGGTCACCGTTCACCGCCCCGTCCGTCGCCACCACCGCCACGCCGACCGCTGTCCTGGCCGTGGCTGCCCCTCGACTCCGGCCCGAAGCCGAGCCTGCGGGAGACGACGTCCCGCGCCACTTCGCTGACCGTACGGCCCTGAACGAACGCACGGGCCCGCATCCGGTCCAGCGCCTGGCCGGGATCCGCATTGAGCTGCATCATCACCATGCCGACCGCCTGATGGACCTCGCTGTGGTCGGCCTCACAGGCCGCCACCCACGACGCCGCGTCGTCCTCGGCTCCCCGCCCGGTGGTGTCATACACCGGCTGCAGGTTCAGCACTGCGAGCGTCACCGCGTCCCGCGTCCGCAGGGCGATCCTCAGTTCGCGTTCCGACAGCGGTCCGGCCGTCTCGCGATACAGGTCGAACGTCCCGATCGCCGCGCCGCTGACGCCGAGCGGCAGCGAGAACACCGCACGCACACCCAGTTGCACCGCCTCATCGGCGAAGAGAGGCCAACGACAGGCATCCCGACCCCGGCCCAGGTCCGCGGCGAGCACCGGGGCGGCACGATCCAGCGCCGTCTGGCACGGGCCGTCCCCCAGGGTGTACTGGGCCTCGGCCAGCCGGGCGGCCGTGCTGTCACTGGCACACCAGGTGGCCCGCACACCTGGTCCACCGGAGATCGACACGGAGGCGCCGCTGATCGTCAGCAGCCCGAGACAGGCATGGCATAGGGCTGCGGGAACCCGTCGCACATCGACACCTCGGGCGGCGGTCCGCAGGATCTCAGTGACGAGTTGTTCGTCCGCCCCTGACGGTCGGCCGTCGCCGGGCTGGTCGGGGTGGTCGGACCGCATTGTCATCACCCCCGTGTCGTCACGCACGGTCAGCAGAGCTGATCCACCGGTGTCGTCGTCCGTCGGCCATTCAACGCCCGACGGGACGCCTGCTCAGGCACCAATGACGACCGTGGTCGACCGCGCTTCCTGCCTCTCAGCGTGACGAGTGCCCAAACCCTGGCAGCACTGCACGTCCCCGTGCACGGTTTCTCGCGTCGGGGCGTGCCCTCTGAGGGGCGGTCACGCTCTGCCATCGCGCGGCTGCGTCGACCGAGCGGCATAGCCGGCCGGGGGTCGCAGAGGCTGGGCATCGCCGCCGGAGGCGGTCCGGCGGCGATGTACTCGATCGTGGTGCCGCGCCGGTCCCCTCAGCCGGCCGGGCCCTCGGGCAGGTCATTCGCCGGACCGTCCCCTTCCGCCCGGGCGGAACAGTCGGGACAGGTGCCCCAGAAGGTCACCGCGGCCTCGCCGATCAGGTAGGTGGGGGGAAGCTGCGGCTCCAGGCAGGGTGCGGCGCCGATCACGCACTCGACGTCGACGACGCAGCCGCAGGTCCGGCAGACGAAGTGGTGGTGATTGTCGTGCCTGTCGACCTCATAGCGCGCGCGATGGCCGGCGATGTGGGTGCAGCGCAGCAGAGCGGCTTCGGTGAGGACGCGCAGGACGTCGTAGGTGGCCTGGAGGGAGAGACGGCCGAGCACGCCCTGTGCTCGGTTGCGGATCGAGTTCACATCGGAGTGACCGCCGAGTTCCTCCACGGCGGCCAGCACGGCCATACGTGGTGCGGTGACCCGAAGCTGGGCCCGCTGCAGCCGGATCGCGGCGTCCGCCATGGGGTCGACCGTGGTGGTGGGTGCGTCCACTGTGGTCCGGGGGGTGCGATTCATGATGATCTCCGCCGAGGTGGCGACCTTGGGTGACCGCACGGCTGCGGTCCTGTTCCTCTCAGGTCCGTCCGCTCTGGAGTCATTCCAGAGACTACACATAGAGAACACCAAAGGTTCCTAAAATAGGGTGAACTTCTCTAGCCACTTGAATAACTCCAAATTAGCGTAACAGGGAAGCGGCACGGCAAATACGGACAAAAGCCTTCCGATGCTCGTGAGACGCAGTTCCGGTCTCCAGGAGCGACCGCTGCCGCGCGGCTCCCTCGCACCGGATTGGACGTGCAGACATGAGCGATCCGACGGCATGCATGAAGCCGACCCGCCCCAATCCGACGCGCCTCCGACGGGGCTCCGGCGAATTGGGGATGAACGATGGTCCCTGAGACCAAGGCGGTCCTCGCGGCCATCAGACGCGCGATTCGCCCGCTCGGCCAAGGCCTCGCACGCTTCAGGAGGCCACGGCACACTGCCGCCCGACGGTTCAGACCGGCGTTGCTGAACCCTCCCTTGGTCATCGTGGCAGTGGTCGTCGCCAATGCCCTCGACGACCGCATCATGGTCTACCGCTTGCTGGGAGCGGCCCCCGCGCTGGCCGCCGCCACGTTCTCGGCCGTCGGAACCCTTGGGATCGGGATCCTGGCCGTGGGCGTCGCCGTGGCCCTGGTAGACGCCGACCATGCCCTTTTCGAGACACCGGGCATGGTCACCTTCGGTGCGCTCGCGGTGATCACCCTGGCCGGTGTACACGCCAGCCGTGAGCGACAGAAGCAGGAACGCACGCTCGCCCAGGTCCGCCTTGTGGCCGACACGGCACAGCGGGCACTGCTGGGGCCGATGTCCCAGCACTGGGCGGAGGTCACGATCGACGGGCTCTACCGGGCAAGCGCCGCACAGGCCCGGATCGGCGGAGACTTCTACGAGGCGTACCGCACCCCGCACGGGGTCCGGATGCTCTTCGGAGACGTGCGAGGCAAGGGACTTCCGGCCGTCGACGCGGCTTCGGCCATCCTCGGGTCCTTCCGGTCGCACGCCCGGCAGACGCCGGATCTGCCCGCGCTGGCGCAAGAGCTGGAATCCCATATGAACCACTACTACGAGGACTCCGTCGGCCAGGACGCCGGCGAGCACTTCATCACGGTGCTGCTCGTGGAGATCCCCGCCAGCGAGTATGTCGTCAGACTGCTCAACTGCGGCCACCCTGCCCCGCTGCTGCTGCACGACGGCGAGATGCACGAACTGGAACCCAGTGCCCCGTCACCGCCGATCAACATGGCGGGCCTCATCGGCGGCGATTACCACGTGGACGTCGTTCCCTTCACGGTCGGAGACCGCCTGCTCCTCTACACGGACGGCATCACCGAGAGCCGGGACCGCACCGGGACCTTCTACCCGTTCACACAGCGAATCCGGCAGTGGGCCTCGCAACCGCCGCGCCAGCTCCTGGAGAGCCTCGACCACGACCTGGCCACCTACAGCGACAGCCACGACGACGATCTCTCCGCCCTGGTCGTGCACCGTCTCGGGGCGGGCGAGCACGAGCAGGAGACGCCCTCACCGTCCCCGACCCTGCCTCAGCAGTCCCCGCACACATGGATGACGCCCAACCGGTCGCCCGGCGGGCAGAGACGAGCCGTCGTGACCGAAGCTCTGTGACGGGCGGCCGCCTCCCTCGGCGGGAAGCGGGAGCCGCGGACCGCTCCGCCGCCCGCCCGTGAAGGACCCGTACACGGCAGAGGCATCAAACGGCAGAGGCAGCAAAGGAGACAGGCGAGAACGATGCACCCGGCAGCGGCTTTACCCCGCGGCCCGATGAAGCGAAGGGACGCAGAACCAAGCAGTAGCACAACGTCATTCCGAGCTTTCTCAACCGCTGACCAGTCAAGGGACGGCACGGCAGCGGGGAAGAGGAGGCGTATGTGATGCCCAGGCACAAGCACGACAGGCGAACAGAACGAAGTCTCGCCAAGGTGACGGCCATCGCAAGTGGGCTACTCGCGGTGCTGATCAGTGCCATCTTCGCGCTCTTCATCTGGTCGGGTGACAGCCTGCGCGAGACCGGGCTGGCAGAACGGCAGTCCCATGCCGCGCTCGTCCAGAGCCGACGGGTCTCCTCCCTCATCTTCGACGTCGACTCGAACCAGCGCGGCTTCATCATCACAAGAGAGCCCCAGTTCCTCGAGATGTGGAAGACCGCGCAGACCCGCTTCCCCAAGCAAGCCCAAGACCTCGTACGCGCCAGTGGCACCCTCCCCGAAAGGGACCTGGCGCAGCAGATCAGCCGGGCCGGCCAGTCCTTCATCGGCCAGTACTCGATTCCTCTGATCGACGAGGCGCGGCACGGGGACCCGAAAGCCGGCAGCCCGGAGACAACCCTCGAAGGCCAGCACAGGATCGACGCGTTGCGGGACCTTCTGCGCCGATACGTCGCGGTGGAACAGTCCGACGTCACGGCACGCGAGGCCGCCGCCGACGCGAGCGCGGGACGGGCGAAAGCCGTGGCGGCCGCGGGTACCGGATGCTCGATCCTCATCATCGCCGGCTACTCCGGATACGTCACCCGGGTCGTCGTCCGGCCCGTCCGCAAGGCGGCAACCGTGGCCACACGGCTCGCCTCGGGCGACCTGAGCGCCCGGATGCCGATGACCGGCAGGCACGAAATCGGCCGGCTGGAGTCGGCCTTCAACACCATGGCCGACTCCTTGGAGGCCAGTCTTGGACACGCACGGCAGGCGTACCGGCGCGTCAAGCTGCTCTACAAGGCGAGCATGGCGGTCGGTACCACCCTGGACGTGATGCGCACCGCTCAGGAACTGGTCGATGTGGCCGTACCGGGCTTCGCCGACTTCGCCACCGTGGACCTCGTGGTGTCCGTACTGCGCAGCGCGGAACCCGCGCCCGTCGGCGACTCACCACCCCTGCAACGCGCGGCCCTCGGCGGCATCCACGACGACGTCCCGCTGGATCCTGTCGGCACCGTGCTCCAACGGCCCCAGCCGCCGGTACGAGGCCCCCGCTTCCTGCGGGAGGCGGTACTCGTGGGCGATCTCAGCGCCTGCACGCTCGGCTCCGACCAGCCGCAGGAAGCGGGCAGACTCCACGGATCCGGGATCAATTCGATGATCATCGTCCCTCTGGTCACGCAGGGCGCCCTGCTGGGGATGGTCACGTTCTGGCGTTCCCGTTCCACACCCTTCGGCCCGCCGGACCTCTCCGACGCCGAAGGGCTGGCCGTCAAAGCCGCCGTCGCCATGGACAACGCCCGCCGGTACACCCACGAACGCGAGAGCGCGCTCACCCTGCAGCGCGCTCTGCTGCCGCAGCAACCACCCCAGCAGCCTGCCGTGGACGTCGCCTACCGCTATCTCCCCACCGGCACGCGAGCGGGCGTGGGCGGGGACTGGTTCGATGTCATCCCCTTGTCCAGCACGCGCGTGGCGCTGGTCGTGGGCGACATCGTGGGTCACGGCATCCAGGCGTCCGCCACCATGGGGCGCCTGCGCACGGCGGTACGCACCCTCGCCGACGTCGACCTGCCGCCCGACGAGCTCCTCACCCACCTCGACGACCTCGTCGTCCATCTGGGCGACGGGGACACGAGCGGGGAGCGGGGCGCGACCTGCCTGTACGCCGTGTACGACCCGGTCTCCCGCCACTGCACTCTGGCCAGCGCCGGTCACCCACTGCCCTTCCTGATCGGCAAGGACGGCACGGTGGAGCCCGTCGCCGGGGAGATCGGGCCGCCCGTCGGGGTGGCGGATCTGCCCTTCGAGAACATCGAGCTCGAACTGGCGGAGGGCAGCACCCTTGCTCTGTACAGCGACGGACTCGTGGTGCACTCCGGCAGGCGGGACATCAGCGAGGGCCTCGCCCTGTTGCGCCAAGCGCTGGCGCCCGCGGCGGAGTCGCTGGAAGCCGCCTGTTCCCGCGTCATGGACACGCTGCTGACCGGCCCTCCCGAGGACGACGTCGTGCTGCTGCTGGCCCGGACGCGGGCTCTCACCCGCGACCAGGTCGCCAGCTGGGTCATCCCCGCCGAGCCGGAGCACGTGGCACATGCCCGCACCCTCGTGACCGAGCAGCTCAAGGCCTGGCGGCTCGAGGAGTCGTCGTTCGTCACCGAGCTGGTGGTCAGCGAACTCGTGACCAACGCGATCCGCTACGGCGCCCCACCCATCCACCTACGGCTGGTCCGTGACAGCGCCCTGATCTGCGAGGTCTCCGACAGCAGCAACACCGCGCCCCATCTGCGACGGGCCCGCACCTTCGACGAGGGCGGCCGAGGTCTGCTGCTGGTCGCGCAGTTGACCCAGCGATGGGGCACCCGCCATGCCCGAGACCGCAAGACCATCTGGTGCGAGCAGCCGCTTCCCTCCAGACCCGAGGCGTGTCGATCCCCCGGACCGGAGGCCGCGGCGGGCACCGGGGCGCCGGGCGAGTACAGTCCCGGCTGAGAGCGGAGGGAGCGATGTGGCGATGACCGATGCCGAGCGCGTGACGGCGTTCTGGTCACAGCTCGGCCTGCCGGGCCTGATCGACGTGCACACCCACTTCATGCCGACCCAGGTGATGGACAAGGTGTGGGCCTACTTCGACTCCGTGGGCCCATTGGTCGGCCGGCCCTGGCCCATCGCCTACCGGGCCGAGGAGGACGAGCGGATCGCGACCCTGCGCGGCTTCGGCGCGCGTTCCTTCACCGCGATGCTCTACCCGCACAAGCCCGCGATGGCGGCCTGGCTGAACTCATGGGCCGCCCAGTTCGCCGCCCGCACCCCCGACTGCCTGCACACCGCCACCTTCTTCCCGGAGCCGGAGGCCGCGGGGTATGTGCTCGAAGCCGTGGCGAACGGCGCCCGCGTCTTCAAGTCCCACGTCCAGGTGGGGGCGTACGACCCCAATGACGAACTGCTCGAGCCGGTCTGGGGCCTGCTCGCGGAGGCCGGGATCCCCATCGTCATCCACTGCGGTTCGGGGCCCGTGCCGGGCAAGCACACCGGCCCCGAACCCGTCGGCCGGCTGCTCGCACGCCACCCGAAGCTGCGCCTGATCATCGCCCACATGGGGATGCCCGAATACGGGGACTTCCTCGATCTGGCCGATCGCCACCCCGACGTCCATCTGGACACCACGATGGCCTTCACCGACTTCAGCGAGGAGGTCGCGCCGTTCCCTCCGGCCGAGCACTCGCGGTTGACCGACCTCGGCGACCGCATCCTGCTCGGCACCGACTTCCCCAACATCCCTTACTCCTACGCCCACGCCCTGGAGGGGCTGGCCCGTCTCGACCTGGGGGACGACTGGCTTCGGGCGGTGTGCCACGACAACGCGGCCCGTCTGTTCGCCCTGTGAACCGGGACCGGGTCGCCGGCGAGTCAGATCCGCCGCGCCGCCCCGGGCCCGGCTCGCCGGCACGAACGGAACCTCGGCTCAGAACATCTTCGCGCCGGCCTCGATCGCCTCACGGATGCGGTGATACGTGCCGCACCGGCAGACGTTGCGTATCTCGTCCAGGTCCGCCTCGCTGATCTCGCGGCCCTCCTCCCGCGCCGCCCGGACCTTCGCGACGGCGGCCATGATCTGGCCGGGCTGACAGTAGCCGCACTGCGCGACGTCGTACTCCAGCCACGCCTCCTGCATCGGATGGAGCTCCTTGCCGACAGTGCCGGGCAGACCCTCGATGGTCGTCACCTCGTCCGTCGGGCGCAGGTCCTTCACGGGGACCGAGCAGGGGTTGAAGGCCTTGCCGTTGATGTGACTCGTACAGGCCTGGCAGACGCCCAGTCCACAGCCGTACTTGGGTCCGGTCACGCCCAGGACGTCCCGGAGCACCCACAGCAGTCGTACGTCGTCCTCGATGTCCACGGTCACGGCTCTGCCGTTGAGGATGAAGGTTTGCTCGGGCACGGGGGACTCCTAGAAGGCGCGGCTGAGACCGTCGGTGGGGGACGCGGGGATCGGCGGGGTGGTGGGCAGCGGTTCGAAGCCGAGCGGTCCACCGTGGTTGATCGGGAAGGTCGTCGGCATGGTGCCGGTGGCGCGGCCGTAGGCGCAGGCCACCGCGGCCATCGCGCCGGCTACGGCCAGCTCCCCCGCGCCGCCCGGAGAGCCGGTGGTCGGCGGCATGACGACGATCTCCAGCTCCGGCGGCGTGTTCCACTGCCGGGTGTAGAAGTAGTTGTCCCAACTGCCTTCCTGGAAGTGCCCGTTGTCGAGGTGGAGTCCGGAGGTGAGCGTGATCGCGATGCCGTCCATGATGCCGCCCATCATCTGGGCCTGCAGTCCACGGGGGTTGACGGCCAGGCCCACGTCGACGGCACACACGACCTTGGTGACACGGGGCCCGGTGAAGGCGTCGGGCACCTTGCGTCCGGTGGTCTCGGGGCGGCAGTCGATCTCTGCGAGGACCGCCACGCACGCGTGGTACTCGGGGTGGACGGCGATGCCCTGGGCCGTGCCCGCCGGCATGCTCCGGCCCCAGTCGCCGACCTCGGCGACCTTGTCGAGGACGGCCCGGGCCCGCTCGTCCTTGAGGAATTCGCGGCGGAAACCGTAGGGGTCCTTGCCCAGCCGTTTCGCCAGCTCGTCCACCACCAGCTCCTGCGCGCACCGCACGTTGGGCGAGTAGATGTTGCGCATGGAGCCGGTGTTGAAGCCCTGGTCGGTCTCGCTCAGCAGCTGGGTGACGACGCCGAAGTTGTAGGGCGTCTGCTGGGTCAGCGTGAAGATCGTCTCGGAGAAGGTGAGGCCACCGACCGGCAGTTGCGCCGCCTCGGACGTGATGATCTCCCCGACGCCGTGTCCGAAGTCGGTGGCCACGGAGGTGTGGCGCTGATCGTAGGTCAGCACCTGGCCGAGCGCGTAGGTGGCTCTCACGCGCGACGTCGACATGGGGTGCGTACGGCCCTGCCGGAAGTCGTCGGTGCGATGCCACATCAGCTTGACCGGCTTGCCCATCGCCTTGGAGATCTCGGCGGCCTCCGCGGCGGCGTCGTGGAAGAGCTTGCGGCCGAAGGAGCCGCCGCCCTCGGTGACGTGGACCTTGACCGCGGTCACCGGCAGGCCCAGCTTCGCCGCGATCTGCTCCTGCGCGGTGATCGGGGACTTGAGGCCGCCCCATATCTCGGCCGAGTCCTGCCGTACGTCGGCTATCGCGCAGTTGGTCTCCAGCGCGCTGTTGCTGGCGAAATGGAAGGTGAAACGAGTGTCGACGGCCTTGGTCAGCAGACCGAGGGCGGGCAGCGGGAGTTCGGCCCTGCGCAGCTCGGCACGGATGGTGTCGTCGGAGGCTCCCTCCGCCGTACCCGGTCCCCAGGTGACCTTCAGCGCGCGCACCGCGTCGATGCACTGCCCGAAGGTGCGCCCGCGAACAGCCACGCCGGTGGAGATCCGTAGGACATCGGTGATGCCGGGCATGGCCCGCACCTCGTCGAGGTTGTCCACCGAGCGGACCGTGCCGTTGATCGTCGGCGGTCGGCACACCATGGTCGGCAGAGCGCCGGGCACCTGCAGGTCCATCGCGAACTTCTTGCGTCCGGTCACCGCCGCCAACGCGTCGATCCGCCGCTGCGGAGTCCCGATGACCTCGAAGTCGGCCGGTTTCTTGAGGGTGACCTCCACTTGAGTAGTCGTCACCGACGCGGCCTTCTCCGCCAGTTCGCCGTACGTCAGGCTCTTGCCGGTCACGGCGGAGGTGATGATCCCCGCTTTGGCGGTCAGCGTGTCG
The DNA here is from genome assembly GCF_053598275.1 of Streptomyces sp. NPDC001156. NCBI lineage: Bacteria > Bacillati > Actinomycetota > Actinomycetes > Kitasatosporales > Streptomycetaceae > Streptomyces > Streptomyces sp. NPDC001156. Next base: position 10,902 of record NZ_JBSFJX010000037.1, read on the forward strand.
ATCACCTCGCCCAGTTCCAGAGCGGCGGCCTTGAGGAGTCTCCCTCGTGCCACGGCGGCCGCGACCCGGATGGGGGTGAAGGTGGAGATGGTGGTGTTCGACCCGCCGGTGAGCTGGTTGAACAGCAGCTCGGGCCGTGCGTCGGCGAGTGTCACCCGGATCCTGTCCAGCGGCAGATCCAGCTCCTCGGCGATGAGCATGGCGCTGGACGTGGTGACGCCCTGCCCGACCTCGGCCCTGGGCAGGGCGAAGGAGGCCGTGCCGTCGGCGTCGAGGCGGATCGTGATCAGGTTCGCGGTGGGCAGGGCGGCGTGCGTGAGCATGTCGTTGAGGTCGTAGATCTCCGCCGGCCCCGGCAGGGACGGCGCCGCGGCAACCGCCTCCTGCGGTGCGAGGGCCCCCTCCCCGAGCTGGGCCGCCACGGTGAGCGTGGAGGCGGCCACCACATAGCCGAGGAACCTCCGGCGGCCGATGCCGTCCGTCGCAAGCGCGGCTTCCGGCTGCTCCGGACGGCTGTGCGCTCCCATCAACTGTCCTCCAGGCAAGGTGATGTCCGCCGCTGATGGCGGGACCTCGACTGTGCATGGTTGGCGCGTTACTCGATAGATCTCGGCAGCGCTTCAGCACGCAACGCGCACAATTCGCTTCTCATGTGAAGCGCTCGCAGCCTCCGGCGCACTGCGCGGCATCGGGGCACCGCCTGCCCGGCCGCGCTTCATCAAGACGCTCACCCGCGAGGTCCACGACACCGGTGCCATGGCAGCGCGTTTGCGCGACACCCGGACGGTCGACGCTGGATCGCCCCTGGCAACACACCCACGGACCGGCCTGGTCCATGCGCTCCGAGCCTGTTCAACGGCCGCTCCTCCGCGGGGCCAGGGCCGCGCGCTCGGCTTGGCCGTCGGCCGGGGACTGAGCGGTGACGGCGGTGATCGTTGCCTCCCAGTCAGGAAGGGGCTGCGGGTGTGGGGCTCGGCATGGGCGCAGGCGAAAGCCCCCAGCGCCTGACGCGTGCCGAGGTGCGCTCGGGTCGAGCTCACGGTGGTGACGGACCGCGGGCGGGGCGGCATCGGTCTGGGCGGCAAGTCGGACGGCCGGGCCGCGTCGTTCACCTGGGCCGGTGGCGCGCGTCCCCAACGGCTCACTGGAGCGTACGACGGCGCGCCCGCCCGCCAGGGCCGACGCGCCGTCGGGTCGTGCCGGTCGGACCGCGCTTCCGCGCGCCGCGGTCACCGGCACATCCTTTCTGATGGCTTCTCAGTGGCCCCTGTGGTAGCCCCCGTGGTTCCGGTAGCCGCCGTCGCGGTCACGGTCACCGCCCAGGAAGAAGGTGTCGACGACACGGCCATAGGCGTTTCGCAGCGTGGCGGTGTCGTGGCGGCCTTCAAACACGCTGCGGCGGCGGTCCTGGTAGAGGTCGGTCCGGGTGTCGCGGCCGTACCCGGTGTGAACGCGGACCGTGGAACGGCCATCCAGGCGGTAGTGGTGGAAGGTGTAGGTGTGGCCGTCCCGGTCCGACAGCGTCCACCCGCTCAGGTTCACATCCCTCCGGGTGTTGTTGGTGATCTCCACCCACTCCCTGTTCAGAGAGCGGTTGGAGCGGTCCTGGCGACCCCAGGTGTCGGACTGCACATCGCTGATCTCGACCCGCGCGTTGCGCCCGCGCAGGTCGTGGTCGGCCGCGGACGCCGACGGAACAAAGGCTCCGACCGCGGCAGCGGACGCGACGGCGACGGCAGCCAGACGGCGAGCGGTCACGGAGGAAGCGGACACAGGCTCTCCCTGCAGGGTGAGGGCACGCCCTTGCACGGCAGTCGGGCCGCGCAAGGGCGTGCGAGTTGCGGTGTGCACGGCCAACCGGCCGCGCACCCACACCTTGATCCCGCAGGCGGGCAATACGGGCGATACATCAGGCGTGTTACGAATTGCGGATATTCCTGTAACACTCGCCTGCATACCGCACCTATGAGTGTGAGATAACGATTCTCCCGTTTGTCCGGTTCAACGCACCTGCAAGCAGCGCCTGCGACGCCGACACAAGGCCGTCCATCGCCCCCATACGAACAGGGCCGTCACCCGAAAGTGGGTAACAACGATCTGAGGCGGGCACCGCTCCGGTCCACCCGCGTGACAGCGCCCCGGTACAGCCTCCGGACTCTTGGCTTGTATTGCGGCGCGCGGGGCCCGGCGTTGGAATCAAGTGTGAGGTACTTCGGCACTCCCGTGGCCCCCGGCCGCACCGCTCCCGGCACCGGATCCGGCCGGAAAGGGCTCAAGAACGCCGCACCGGGCACGTTCTCCTCGGTCGTCATCGGCCTGGCCTCCACCGCCCCGGCCCACAGCATCGCCGCCACGCTGGGCGACGACGAAGGAGGCCGGGGCCTGTTCATCACCACCCAGATGACCGCGCACTGGAGGACGCGCTACACCCGCACCGGCAAGATCATCACGTACAGGTCCGCGCCCACCTCGACCTGATCGCCGGACTCGGAGACGGCTCCGAGGAAGCCCGGGCCGAGGCCATGCTCACCCTCAGCGCTCTCGTCGGTGCGGTGCTCATGTCCCGGGCTGTGGCCGACCCCGAACTGTCCGACGCACTGCTGACGAAGGCCGCCGACCAGCTCCAGCGACAGGAGTGAGGGGCCCTTTTCCCGCGACCCCACTGCATGGCTCCGGCCCTGCCGGGTAAGCGCGGCCGAGAACCGCTTCCAAGTGTCGCAGTGTGCGCTAGCACACGGTCGCGTACCCGTTTTCGAGGGGCCCCTCATGTTAGGCTCACTGCATGAACGCCCGACCGTTTCCGCCCGCGCCCGCGGCGCCGGTCAAGCCGCTGCGGCGTGACGCCCAGCGCAACCGGGACGCGATCGTGACCGCTGCCCGTGAGGCCTTCGCACAACAGGGCCTCGACGCTTCCCTGGAGGGGGTGGCCCGCGAGGCCGGCGTCGCCATCGGAACGGTCTACCGGCACTTCCCCACCCGGCTCGCCCTGGTGGAAGAGCTCTTCACCGCGAAGTTGGCCGAACTGGTCGCCGCAGCCGAAGAGGCCGCCGCCATGGACGACGCCTGGAAGGGCTTCTGCCATTACCTCGAGCGGCTGTGCGAGCTTCAGGCCTGTGACCGCGCCTTCCACGACCTGGTCTCCGCCAAGCTCCCCCTCCATGTGCTCAGCCGGGAGATGGTCGACCGCGCGAGGGAACTGGGAGCTCAGGTCTTCCGAGCCGCCCAGGAGCAGGGGATCGTCCGTGCGGACGTCACCCCGGAGGACGTCGCCTTCGTCATCTGGTCCCAGGCCGGCATCATCCAGGCCACGCGCAACATCGCCCCCCGTGCCTGGCGCCGCCACCTCCACCTCATGCTCGACGGCTTCCGGGCGGACTGCGCCCACCCCCTGCCGGAACCGCCGCTGGCCCCCCGGCAGTTCGAAGAGGCCATGGTCATCATCGAATGCCCCGAGCAGGAATGCTCAGAGTGCCACGAGGAGCAGTGACCCCTGCGGTGCAGTAGCGGGCCTGCTCCCCCGGGGTCGCAGGAGTGGGCCTGGTCAGGCCACGCTCGGGATGACCTGCGGTTTCCGCTTTCCTCACCCATCCCGGGCCGTCGTGGAGCCGTCATCGTGACGCTGGCCGTCATCGTGACGCTGTAGGAGCTACAGACGCACGACGATCAATGCGATGTCGTCCTCCCCACCGCCGCTGACTCCAAGGCGGGACAGCAGGGTGTCAGCCAGGTGATCGGGGCTGAGGCGGGAGTTGGCGGCGAGGGTGTCGGTGAGCCTGCGCAGGCCCACGTCGACGTCCTCTCCGCGGCGCTCGATGAGCCCGTCGGTGTAGAGGACGAGGGCATCGCCGGGGGTATAGGGAAGGGCGGCCTGGGGGCGCGGGACATGCTGGGGGCGGGTTCCCAGCGGCGGGTCGGTGGCCTGGTCGAGCAGAACGAACGTCCCGTCCGGGCGGACGAGAACCGGTGGGGGGTGGCCGGCGCTGCTGTAGGTGATGTGGCAGCGGTGGGTGTCCACGACGGCCTTGACCACCGTGGTGGCCAGTGCCCCTTCCACCGAGCGGGCGTACAGGCCCAGGACCTCGATGGCCTTGGCGGGATCGCGCAGGGCGCGTACCGCGGCGGACAGGGCGCTGCGGAGCATACCCATGACGGCGGCAGCCTCCAGGCCGTGGCCGACGACGTCGCCGACCGCGACGGTGAAGCAGCCGTCGGGCAGGTCCACCACGTCGTACCAGTCGCCGCACACGTTGAGCCCTTGGGCGGCGGGCAGGTAGCGCACCGCGACGTTGGGGTGCCGGGCCAGGTCCGGGGACTGCAGCATGGCCTCCTGAAGGGTGACGGCGACCTGTCGTTCCCTGGCGTGGGCCTGCCGCAGTTGCTCGTTCACCAGTTGGAGCTCCCGTGCCCGCGCATACAGTTCGGCCTCCATCGCCTCTCGCTCTTTGAGCGCGTCACCCGGCTGCGACAGGCAACGGGAGAGCACGAAGTCGGTGACGTCCTCCGCCCGGTGGACGATCCACGCCACCTGTCCGTCCGGTCCGAGGACGGGGATGTTGATGGGGGACCACCACCGTTCCTCGAACACTCCCGGGTGGTCGGGCACGGGAATGTCGTACTTCTGCATCGCCATCGTGTCCGGCTCCTTCGAGCGCAGGACACGGTGCAACGAGGCACTCAGATTCCGGATTCCGTCGGCGTCGGGGTCTGCCGGGTTTTCGGGGAACGCCTCGAAGAGGTATCGCCCGACCAGATCTTGCCGAGAGTGGCGAGTGGCGCAGCAATACGCCTCGTTGACTGCGACGATCACAAGATCGGGACCCAGCACGAGATGCGGGCTGGGTGTGACGGCGAACAACGCCTCGTAGTCGACCGGCGCGGTAGCCACAGACACTGCACTCGCCTCTTCCTGTCCGGAAGCCTCCTCTCCCCTCTCCACTATGCGGGCCGTGTGTGGACCGCGCGAGGGCGATCAACGATGACAGGCGACGACAGGCAGCGACCGCTTTCCGTCTGGACCCGGCGACTCCGCCGACCTACATCAGTCTGATGTCATCACCAGACGCCCCGGGTGACCTCTGTCGGCGAAACAGCCCTGCCTTCGCCATGAGACAAATCGCCCATCACAGTGGGTACAGGGGCCGACCTTGCCGCTGTCCTTCTGGTCGCAACGATGGGCCCGCTCCCCCAGGGGCGCCGAGCACCGCCGCTGGCAGCCCGATGAGCACGCTGTGGGAGCCTGGTGGCGGCGGAAGTCTGGCACACACGAGTGGACGGTGAGGACACGATGCGGGCGGCCTATCACAAGGAGCTGGCCTCGATCAGTGACGGCCTGGTGGAGATGGCGAATCTGGTCGGCTCTGCCATCGGCCTGGCGACGACCGCTCTCCTGGATGCCGATCTGCAGCTTGCCGAGAGCGTGATCTCAGCCGACGAGAGGGTCGATGACCTCCAGCGTGACCTGGAGGACCGGGCGATCGCGGTGCTGGCGAGGCAGTACCCGGTTGCCACGGACCTGCGCGTCGTGGTCACTTCGCTGCGCATGAGCGCGGACCTGGAGCGCTGCGGTGACCTGGCCCAGCATGTGGCCAAGCTGGCCCGGATGCGTTATCCCGAGCGGGCGGTGCCGCGCGATCTGCGCCGCACGATATTGGAGATGGGCCAGCTCGCGCAGCGCCTGATGGCGCAGGCCGCCGAAGTGGTCCTCACCCAGGAGGTCGATGCGGCGCTCCAGCTGGAGAAGGACGACGACCGCATGGACGAGTTGCACCGCATGATCTTCCACCATCTGATGGACGACCGGTGGCAGCACGGCGTGGAAACTGCCGTGGACGTGACGTTGGTCGCCCGCTACTACGAGCGGTTCGCCGACCATGCGGTGTCGGTGGCCCGGCGCGTGGTCTACCTGGTGACGGGCGAGCACACGGACGAGCTGGCCACGGATGCGCCCGCATGACCTCCGCCGGACTCGGCGAGGGTGCCCGCTTGTCAGGCTCCCCATCTACGTCGTCGCGCGGCACGTAGCAGCGTACGCAAGCTCGGGCAGTGCGGGGTGTCGATCATCACAATGTTCGGACATCGTCGCGAGGCTTGTCACCGCATCATCGAGGCGTTCGTCGCCATCGGGCAGCGGAATGAAAGCGCCTCGGAAAACCTGCTTCTTCTCGGCGGCGAGCGTACGCACCACTCATCAGTGGTTGGCGCGAACGGCTTCAGCTGCCCGCGAGCAGTTGTGCCAGTTCGGCGTCGAGGTCGAGGTGCTCGGACTCGGCGCCCGGCGGCACCACCGAATGCGTCTGGCGCAGGAAGAGTTCCACGCTCGACGCGGGCAGTTCGAGCAAGGCCGACCCGTGGGGTGAGCTGAGGGCGAGACACAGCACATCGTCCGCGGCAGCGCCGGCGGCCGGCCACATCCGCACGTCCCCCTCACCGGCAGGGCCACTCAGGGCCTGCGCCAGCAGGTCACGGCCGAAGACCCAATCCACGCTCTCGCTCCGCCCGACGGGGTGGAAGGCGGCACGGACGACATAGGGATCGCCGGTCTCGTACCAGAGCTCCACAGACAGGTGCACCGACAGGTCATCAGACCTGATCAGCCGCACCGGCAGCTCGCACGCCACAATGTGCAAGGAAGTCATGGTCCATCACTCCGACAGCCCGCTACGCATTGACTCCGATGGCTCACGCCGTGTTCCGGACCGCGGGACACAGGCAGCCACCACTGCGCGGCGCGCAGCATCGGCAGGGAAGACGACATCAGCTGCTCCTGTGGGCTTTCGCCTGGTTGGCACGCCTCTGGAAGGCTCCCCAGGGGGCCGATGCGGGCACGCACCCCGGGCCCTCGTCAAGCGGCGGTAAGTATCAGCCCTGAGCCAGCAGCAGCTGGTCCACGTACCAACGGTCCACGGCGCCGTGGCGGAGCGGAGTCACATCGGTCCACTTGTCCTCGATCCACCGGTACAGGCGGTGACCGTCCCACCGGTAAGCGCCCTGGTGGTAGCGCTGCAGCGAGTCCGCGCCAGCGCCGGTCGCGACACTGACGGCCTCGGACCGGGTGGGGTGAACGGGCTGCGAGGCAGCCATCGCCGAGCTCCCGGCACCCACCACGGCTCCGCCTGCGATCGTCGCAGAAGCAACAGCCACCACCACGCGCGTGATCAGCCTGTTCATGGTCATCTCCTCGCTGGTTGCCCTGGTCCGCCCACCGGACGGTGGGTCATCGCTTCCGCGGACCGTGGCGCACGTTCTGAAAAAGTCGCCGGCGAGATGCCCCGAACAATCTGAGGGGTCCCTCACGTTTTGACTTCGCCAGCGTACCTGAGGGGTGCCTCATATTCTTGGTGAGGCTCATCACAGCAGGTGGGAAGGCCTTCTCAGACAGCCTTCAGGCGTTGTTTTCGGGCGTGCGCGCCCTTGCCAGGACAGCGCGCGGCGGCACTGCGGACGTCCGGTCAGGCGCGCGGGCGTGCCGCGTCGAACACGGCGACGAGCCGGTCGGTGGTGACGATTGCGTGAGCGAAGGTCGGCCCGTTCAGCTCATGGGCGGCGTGCATCATCTCGGGGTCGCACTCGGGTGGTCCCAGTTCGCGTAGTCCCCCGGCACCCAGCGGTGGTGCGGCACGAGCAGGACTCGGCCACGGCGCCTCCTCACATCCAGATGATGGACACCCCGGGAGCCTCACGGTCGCCCTGGCATGGTCCGACGCAGGGCCTCCCGGTACGCCTCGGCCGGGGCGGTCCCGTCCTCCCACCCCAGTACCGCCGAGCGGTGCGGGGAGCCGCCCGCGATGGCCCGGCCTGGGCCGCTCCCGCTGCCGGACCAGCAGGCCCCAGAAGGTTCTGATGTCCCGTCACCAGGGATGTTCCTGCGGCAAGTCGGCCTCAGGGCGCGCACTCGCACCCTGGGAATGCCTCTGTCCTGGTGCCGACGGAGATGCTGCCGACCGGGTTGATTTTCGGTCTGGAGACACTCCAACAGCGTACGGGCAGGCCCGTGAGGCCGTGTCCTTGGACGGTGCGGGGCGCTGGCCGGTTGAGGGTGGTCACGTTGCTGCTGCGATTCCGCTGTGCCGGCGTGGTGCCGGCCCTCGCGGTGGCGGCGAAAGGACTACCTCTGATGCGAGTGACCCGGACAATGTTCGCCTCCGCGGCGGTTGCCGCGGCCGTCGCGCTCTCCGCTCCCGCCGCGCATGCCGTGTCGCTGGTCGGACTTCGGGCGTCGGACGGCGGTAATTCCCACGGCAGCCACGACAGCCACGACAGCCACGACAAACCGCACGGAAAGGATCACGGCCACAAGTCGTCGGGGGAGAACGAGGAGCAGGGCGGGGGGGCTCAGGTCGAGGGTGGCGCGCAGGAGGACGATGGCGCGCAGGCCAACGGTGTCGCCCCGGACACGGCAGGGGAAGAGTCCGGAGCCGAGGGCGACTCCGGAGTCGAGGGAGGCGGCAACCCGTGGAAGAAGGGCGGCAAGTCGCACGAGCAGCAGCAGGCCCCGATCGGCGGTGTGAAGGCCGGCGGCGGCGCCCTGGCCATGGCCCACATGGACGACGGCGGCAACCCGTGGAAGAAGAAGGGCGGCAAGCCGGGCGGCGACGACGCGGCGAGCGACGACGAGCAGTCGCAGGGCGACCCGAACAGCGGGGCCCAGTCCGAGGGTGACTCGTCGGCCGCGGCCGGGGACGACTCCGGAGCCGAGGGCGACTCCGGAGCCGAGGGAGGCGGCAACCCGTGGAAGAAGGGCGGCAAGTCGCACAAGCAGGAGGGACAGCAGGCACAGCAGGCCCCGATCGGCGGTGTGAAGGCCGGTGGCGGCGGTCTCGCGGAGTCCGGAAGCGGCCTGGCCGCAGGCTCTCTGCTCCTGGTCGGCGGTCTCGGCGCAGGCGCCTACATGCTGCGGCGCCGGAGCGCGTCGGATGCTGTCGGGGCCTGATCGGTCCTTGCCAGGTGCCGTTCGGTCGCGGGCGCTGTCGCCCTGGGAAGGACGACAGTGCCCGCGGCTGCGGCCGCGGTGCCGGCGTCCCGCCGGCCCGCCGATGTCTGACCGCCGCTCCAGTTGATGAACAGGCCTTTGTCCAATGACTCTCGCGCAGCAGGCCCCGCCCGATGAGACCCCCAGCCGAGCCCCCTCGCGTCATGTCGGCCCTTCTCTGCTGTGGCCGGCCGCGGCGGTGGCCCTGGGCGCCCTGCTCATCCACCACTCGCTGGCGCCTCCGGCTGATGCCAAGCCGCCGGAGGTACCGGCCGTCGTCGCCCCGCCCACACCTCTGCACCCGGTCGCACCTCCGGGACCGCCCCCGTCCGTCGCCCCGCCGCTGCCGGGACCGAATGCGATGGCACGTCCCTCGGGGCCCGCGCTGCCGCGGTCGGAACCAAAACGGATCGTGATTCCGCAGATCGGGGTGAACGCACCGTTCACGGACGTGTCCCTGACCCCTTCGGGACAGTTGAACACACCACCCCTCACCAACAAGAACCTTGCGGGCTGGTACAAGGGCGGAGCCTCACCGGGCGAACGAGGAACGTCGGTCGTGGTGGGACATGTCGACACCAAGACCGGCGCGGCGATCTTCGTGTATCTGCGCTTCCTCAAGCCGGGCAACACAGTGGACATCACCCGCGCCGACGGCATCACCGCCCGCTTCAAGGTGGACTCGGTCCAGACGTTCAGCAAGGCCCACTTCCCCGACGCCCGGGTCTACGCCGACGCCCCGACCGCCCAGCTGCGGCTGATCACCTGCGGCGGGACCTACAACCACAGCGCCCACGAATACCAGTCCAACGTCGTCGTATTCGCACACCTCGACACATCGGGACGTTCCTGAGACATCAACCGGCCCACTGCCTCGACCCGCCGTCCCGTATGGCGGGTCAGTGCCGTGCAGGGCAGGTCGCCGCACGGCCTCGACACGAGAATCGCACGGTGCAGGTCGGCTCGGTTCCCGTCGACTCCAGCGACATACGGGCCGCGCCTCTGCCCCTGAGTCATAGAGGACCTGCGGCCGGCGATACCGCGGGCCGACGAACCTACGATCGAGGGTCCACTGCTCCCGCTCTGCCCGCCGCCTCGGACCACGTCCTCCATGGACGGGCCACTCACGCCCTCTCAGCAGCCGATCCGAAGCATGCCCCGATGAGGACCGACAGCCGCGGGGGCCGTTGTTCCGCATCGAGTTGGTCGCCCGTTCGAGTGCCGTGATTCGGACGCGTCGCCTGGCGTCCGCACCTGTCGAGGTTCCGTCCGCAACATGGCGTGCGGCGACCCCCTTAACGGAGCTACTCGTGAGGACGACGTGACCCCCGAGAAACCGTTCCTACGGACTGAGCATAGGTTGTGCAGGCTCAGTCGGACGCTCCGAACGGTGTTGGGCGCCCTGGTCTCCCGCTTTCACGCCGCGTCCGGTCCCAGTGGATCGTGTCCGTGGTCCGGGGATGCGGGGGCGGGTTCCCTCACGCCCTGGGGCGCCGTGTCCGGCCTGGGCGGTCCGATGCCCCACACGATCGCTCTGGTCGTGTGGGGGCGGTGCCGTCCGTCGCCGGATGCGGTGTCCGAGGGCGCGTCGTCCGATCGCGATGCTCGCGGCATCGTGACGGCTGGTTTTCCTGGTCGTGTGGGTGAGGGGTTTTTGCCAGTGCTGGGCGCCCCACCTGCTGGTGTAGGCCGGGTCCACGGCGATGATGGTGATGCCGAGTTCGGCCGCCATGCTGACGAGCCGGGCCCGCAGCTTGGACACCGGCATGCCGGAGATCAACCGCCGAAACCGCTTGCGGCGCCCGTGTTTCTCCCGGGTTTTCTCCGCGCTGAAGTCGAGGTCTTCGACCGCGATCGACACCCCGTGGCGTTTCGCCCAGTGCAGGAGCCGGATCAGTGCATGCCGTACCTGGGCGTCACGATGGTCCGCGGTGCCGGACAGGTCGTAGAAGAACCGGCGCGGCTCGCCGCACGGGTTGCCGTGGGCGTCCAGCCGCCAGGCAGCCAGATGGTCGGCGTTCGTGTCGACACCGATGAGGCCGCCGGTGCGGGCCTGGGACAGGGGGACGGTGGTGACCGGCGGGATCGTCCAGGACGCGGTGAGGTACCAGCGCCCACGCTGCACGTCGTAGTGGATGCGGTAGGCCACAGCCCGATTCGTGGTGATGCGGTCGGCCCACTCCTCGCGCCGGTGGTGGAAGACCACGGTTGCGGCCAGGACGTACCGGCCATGCGGGGCGTTCGCCAGGTACGCAAGCGGGACGGGAAGCTTGAGGGAGACTTCACCGTCCCGGGTGACGCGGATCGTCTCGTTCCCCAACCGCTTGCCCGACTCGCCGTCCGCCTGGAGGAACCAGCGCGCTGCCTCCCACCGCTGTCGCCATGCGTGCTCGGTGAGCTGCGCCGCCTCGAGGTGGTGTCGGGTGTTGAGCAGGCGTTTACCGCCTCGCACCACCCGCACCCGCCCCACCTCGTGATCGGCCCGCTCCCGCTCCAGCCGATCCTTGAGCAGATGCAGCCGCCGGGTCTTTTGGAACCACTCCTGCCGGGTGCGGTATCCGCCCGGAGCCCGCTTCGAGCCCTTCTCACCCACCGGCAGCGACAACCGGTGCGCGATCGTCTTGATGCCGGCCTCAAGGCTGTGAATGTGCGCGAGCTGGGCACGCCTGGACAGCGCCCACTGATCGTGGGTGGCCTTCGTGATCGAACCGGCCCACCGCGACGACGACGTGTCGGTCAGGGCCCGCTTGCGCTGCGCCCACGTATCCGCGGAGTGCTCCAGGCCCTCAGCGCACCGGCGTTTGAGATCCTTCGAGGCCAGCGACCCCAGATGCGCGCCGACCAGACGTAACACCTGCTCGTCGTCCGGCGTGAGGCCCTTGAGGCGGGTGCGGATCGCCACGCCGGACGGGCCGACGGCCACGAAGGGGCAGCGATCGTGCGCAACGACTCACCACGCATCGATGCACCCCCCTCCCCAGCACTTGATCAGCAACAGGAAGAACGCTACCGGCCGGCACTGACATTCAGTGCTCGCCATGCGTCGTGTGCACGCTGCAACACCACGAACCAGTACACGCTCGTGCACACTCCTGCACATCCGAAAACGAACAGCTCCCAACCCCCGAGGAAGCACATGTCCGACCAGGCGCGGCCCTTGGGCGAAGCCCTGGACGACGCCGCCGTCTCCGGACTGCACATCAGATTTTGGCTGCTGGTCGGCCTGGGCATTCTGCTCGACGGCTTCGACTTCTTCATCATCGGTGTGGCGAACCCGCTCATCGCCGCGAACTTCTCCGTCAGTGCCGCCGAGATGGGCATGTTGTCGGCGGCGGCGATCGTGGGTTCGGTCGTCGGCGCCGCGCTGCTCGGGCCCCTGGGCGACCGTATCGGGCGCAGCCGGATCTTCCGGGTCGACCTGTGGCTGTTCGTCGTCTTCTCCGTGCTGTGCGCGGCCGCGTGGGGTGTCTGGTCCCTGACGGTCTTTCGCTTCGCGCTGGGTGTGGCGGTGGGGCTGGACTACCCGATCGCCGCCAGCTATCTCGCGGAGATCCTGCCGTCCAAGGCCCGCGGACGATGGCTGGTCAGCGCCTTCAGCTTGCAGGCATTCGGCATTCTGCTGGGGGCGGCGGCCGGTGTGGTGATCCTGCTGACCCGGCCTCACATCACCTCGTGGCGCATCATGCTCGGATTCGGGCTGGTGCCGGCTCTGGTCATCATCTGGCTGCGCCGCCGGGTGCCGGAGAGCCCCCGCTGGCTCGCCCAGAACGACCGTGAACAGGAGGCGTGCGAGGTGGGCCGGGCGCTCGTCGGCACTCCCGTCCAGGTGACCCCCGCGGACAAGGAACGGCACGAGCCACCGCCCGAGGGCCTCGGAGCCTTCCTTCAGCCGCAGCTCTTCTCGCAACGCTGGCGCCGGCGCACGATCTTCACCGCGGTGCCGTGGTTCCTGATGGACATCGCGACCTACGGGGTGGGGATCTTCACCCCCACCCTGCTGGCGTCTTTCGCGCTGGGCGGCGCGAACACCACGTTCATCGCGGACGACATCGCCTCCACCAAGGGCACCGCCTTGCTGGACGCCTTCCTGGTCGTGGGCTTCGCACTGGCGATCCTGCTGGTCGACCGGGTCGGCCGGGTGCCCCTGCAACTGACCGGGTTCGCGGTCATGACCATCGCGCTGTGCGTCCTGGCCGTGGGCACGCAACTGCCCGACGGAGCCAACGCCCACCTCGCCCTGGTCATGGTCGGGTTCGGGCTGTTCAACACCTTCATGAACCTGGGGCCCAACGCCACGACCTTCGCCCTGCCCGCCGAGGTGTTCCCGTCCGAGATGCGTTCGGCGGGACATGGATTCGCCGCCGGATGCGGCAAACTCGGGGCCGCGCTGGGCACCTTCCTCTTCCCGGTACTGCTGGCGGACATCGGCGAGGCCGCTCTGCTGTACGGGGTGGCCGCGGCCTGTGCGGGCGGGTTCCTCATCACCCTCGCCTACCGCGTCGAGCCGCGCGGCGCCTCCCTCGACGAACTCTCGGGCATCCAGGCCACCAAACTCGCCCCACGCGTCACTCCTCCCTGATCGGCGATCGAGAGGACCGCGCGGCCCGGGGAACGGCCCTCGCGGCGGCCGCTGCCGAGAACCGAAACGCCGTGGGCCCGCGGGCAGTCCCGGTCGATCGGACTGTTCAGGGTCGTGTGCAGGCCCGACGCCGAGCATGCTGCGGACGGCCGCCACGACGGCGGCTCGTCCGGCCCTGAAAGTCCGCATGGCCCGACCGCGGCCCTCCGCGAGGCCGGACGAGCCGCCGTGCACTCCCCCGGACGCCGGGCCCGGCCATGAGCGGAGCGCCTCAGAAGAGCTTGCGGCAGAGCAGGGCTGCGGGCCCGGCGCTGCTCCCCACACGTGTGGTGAAGGCGATCCCGGCAGCGTACTCGTCGTCGGTGCACTGGCCCTTGTAGTCACCGTAGGCGAAGTCGCCGCCCGCGGTGTCGGCGGGGCGGTTGTCGGACCGGTCGAACCAGACCGTGCGTCCTGTGCCGGCCTGCGGAGTGCCCGCGGGAACGCACAGGGCCGCCGACACCCGGGCACCGCGACGGCTGTAGCCGATGAGGTACTGGCCGGACGGGCACTGGAGTTTGGTGTAACCCGACGCCCAGTCACCGCCCGCGGGGACGTAGCGTTCGTCGGTGACGACCGTCTGCGCGGTGCCCCCGGCGCGCAGGTCACCGGTGGTGACGTCGGTGCACAGTCCGCGACCGGTGGTGTGGCTGAGGCCGATCAGTCGCAGGCCGTCGGGACAGGCGGCCTTGTAGGCGCCGTTGTCCCAGTCACCGCCGGCTCGCACCCGGAGCGACTGGACGTAGTCGCCGTGATCGGTGGAGAGCATGCGCCAGGTCGGCACCCGGTCGACGGGGCCGGTGCGCGTCGGTGAGGTCATGAGGTGGTTCCACGCGGTGCTGCGCCAGTCGGCCTGGTCGAGGATGCCGTACCGGTGGCCCGAGCTGTCATAGCGCAGCAGGGCCCAGTCGTCGTGTCCCTCCCAGCCGACCAGGGGCCAGTAGGCGAAGTCGGCGTCGTGGTCGGCGAAGTAGTCGGTGATGTTGCCGAACCATGCGCGGGCGGCGGTTCCCGTCTCGCCCGCTCCGATGCCGAATTCACTGATCCATACCGGTGCGGTGTAGTGCCGGCCGGTGTCCTCGGACACGAAGAAGGCCTCGTCGTAGAGAGCCTGGTACAGCTCGTCGCGGGTCAGGTCCTGGTAGCGGGGGTCGTGGGTCTCCCCGATGCCGGTGGCACCGCTGTGACGGGGGCCGGTGTATCCGTAGAAGTGCGCGGAGTAGACGAGCTTGTGGGTGGCCACGAGGGTGTGCGAGAGCGTGCGCGCAGGCGTCAGGGTGGGGCGGCCGTGCGGCAGCCCGTCGACGGGCAGGCCGGTCCAGTTGATTCCTTCGATGAAGATGAGGAGATCGGGGTCGGCCTCGCTGAGGATGCGGTCGGCGGCGAGTTGCGCGGCGGCATACCAGTCGTGGTCGTCACCCAGGCCCCAGTTGGGGTCGTCCATGATGTCCCGGCGCACCTCGTTGTAGAGATCGGCGCCCACGACACGGGGGTTGGTGGCGTAACGGCGGGCCATGAAGACCCAGTCGTCGGCCCACTGCTGGGTGGTCTGGCTGCTGTTCCAGCGCTCGTTGCCGTCGATGCCGCAGCACCAGCGGGAGGTGTTGGTGTGGTTGTTGAGGATGACGGCGAAGCCGTCCTGTGTGAGGGCGGCCACCACGGCGTCGTAGACCTGCAGCGGCGTCTTGCCGCGAAGCTGGGGATTGGCTGTGACGGCGACGTCCGGTACGGCGGCCGTGGTGTGGAGCATCTCGTTGGAGAACGGCAGCCGGATGCTGTTGATACCGAGTTCGTGGAAGTCGCCGAGCAGTTCGGACAGGGGGGCACGGTCCAGGCCGAGGGGTATCCCGTAGGAGTCCTGTCCGGCGTGGTGGTTGGCGGCATCGGAGATGCTGCCGCTGCCCGTCCACGAGCCCTGCGCGCCGTCCCAGTTGGCCGACCTCAGCCGGAAGCGGTTGCCTGCGGCGTCGATGATGTACCGGCCGCGGGTGGACAGCGGCGGTTGCCAGGTGTCGGCTGCCGGGGCCGCGGTGTACGTGGTGGGGGCCGAGAGCTCGGCGACGGCGACGACCGTCCCGGGTGCCGCGGCGAGCAGGAGGAGGGCCGCACCTACTCCTCCTGTCAGGTACTGGACAACTCTGGTCGTTGGCATACGGGCCTCTGTGTGCGAGCGGGTGAGCGCGGTCAGGCTTGGCGCAGCCGGAGGGCGACCCAGTACGCGGAAGCCTGCCGGCGCTTCTCCGCACGGCAGCCGAACATGGCCTCGGGCGGACGACGGCCGTCAGTCTACGACTCAACGGCCCACGTTTTGGGGCTACTTGGAGCGACCACCGAGTTTTCCGGCCAGGGGCGGCACTGACCAGCGCCCCTGGCGGGGCGGATGCCGTCGGCCGAAACCCACCGGCCCGTCCCGCCTGTCGGCCACTGGTGACACTCGGGCGGGCAAGCCGCTCACCGTCTCACGGCCGCGGTGCGGCAGGATGGGGCCATGAGCGTAGTCAAGATCAACGTACTGACCGTTCCGGCCGAGCAGCGGGAGACCCTGGAGAAGCGCTTCGCCTCTCGAGCCCATGCCGTGGAGGGCTCCGACGGGTTCGAGTGGTTCGAACTCCTCCGGCCTGTCGAAGGCACCGACAGCTACCTCGTCTACACGCGGTGGCGTGACGAGGAGTCGTTCCAGGCCTGGCTGGAGGGCCCCATGAAGACGGCCCATCAGGGCGGTGGCGCGGAGAGCGGCGAACACCCCAAGCCGGCGGCGAGCGGGTCCACGTTGTGGTCCTTCGACGTGGTGCAGCAGGCGGCACCGAAGAGCGCGTAGGCATTCTGTCGCCGCGGGACCGGGCGGCGCGCTCGCCTCGCACCGCCCGGCCCGGACGACGGCGAAGCCCGACTACTCCGCCGGTCCCGGCGCCCGGTCGTACGGCTGGTTTCGGCCATCGCGGAAGCTGCGGCTCAGGACGCGGCAGGTGCCGTCGGGGCCCGGAGCCGAAGCAGACCGGCCCCTTCCGGTTACTCGCCGTCGAACGCGGGACGCCGAAGCCGTACCTCGGGCTGCTTCGCCGACCGCGGGGCGGCCTTGTCGGCCGTGAGTGCCTCACGGGCGGCGCGGGCGGACCCACGCCGCCCAGGTGAGGATCAGCCGACCTCGAGGACGATCTTGCCGCGGGTCCGTCCGGTCTTGCTGAGACGGAACGCCTCGGCCGCCTCGGCAAGCGGCAAGGCGCGTTCGACATGGACGGTGAGTTTGCCGGCGTCGGCGAGTCGGGCTAGTGCCGCCAGGTCCGCGCTGTCGGGCCGGACCCACACATGGTGTCCACCGCGCTGCTTCACTTCGGCGTCGACGATGGACGCGACCCGGGAGCGGTCCTTCAGCAGCTCCTGCGAGACGGCGACCGTGCCACCGCCCACATAGTCCACGGCTGCGTCGATACCCTCCGGCGCCAGCTGCCGCACCCGGTCGGCCAGGCCCTCGCCATAAGTGACGGGTTCGGCGCCCAGGGAGCGCAGGAAGTCGTGGTTGTGTTCGCCGGCCGTGCCGATCACCCGGGCTCCCTGGGCCACGGCGATCTGCACGGCGAACGACCCAACACCGCCGGCCGCCGCATGAACCAGGACGGTGTCACCCGCGGCGACGGCCACCCGGGCCAGTGACTGCCAGGCGGTCAGTCCTGCGAGCGGCACGCCGGCGGCCTCCTGCCAGCTCAATGACGCGGGCTTGAGCGCGAGGGTGCGCACGGGTGCGGCGACGAGCTGCGCGTAAGTGCCGTGCTGCACCTCGTCCTTGCGGACGTACCCGAAGACCTCGTCGCCGACCGAGTACTCGGGGGCGTCCAGACCGACCGCCTCGACGACGCCCGAGACGTCCCAGCCGGGCACGAGCGGGAAGTGGACGTACATGATCGGGTCGAGGAATCCGGCGACGATCTTCCAGTCGACGGGATTGACCCCGGCGGCCTTCACACGCACGAGCACCGAGTCCGGACCGACCTTGGGATCATCGGCCTGCGCCGTCTCCAGGGTCTCGGGACCACCATAGCGATTCGCAACAATTGCACGCATAGCAAACACTTTAGGCTCCAATGCCCGACTATTCAGAGGCGCGCCGGTACGAGGGCGCGGGCGTCACCGAGAGGGTTCTGCACACGGGAGCCAGGGTCGCCCTTCGCCGGCGCACGGCCGGGGGCGGGAACCGGCCGCAGCGACTGAATCGGGCTCGGCGACCGCGCAGCCCGCACAGGCATACAACTCGCCCTCAGGGACACACGGCATGACACAACGAGGACCGGGGTCGCGATGAAGGGGGTCCGTCATGCAGCTGGGATCATCACGTGAGGTACTGGCCATCGCGGGCGCGGCTCTGGTCGGCGCCGTCATAGCGGCACGCTGGTGGGCCTGCCGTATGGCGCGCCCCACACCGCCCGCACGCATCACGAAACCGCAGGTCGACCGCGTGGAGGAACTGCACCTGGCCTTCCGCGACACCTCGGTGCGGGAACCCCATACCGCCGAGGCGCTCCTGGAACCGTACTGGAGCCGGCTGCACCCGCTGCGGCTGACCCGCCGTCCCTCGTCCGCTCCCGCCGACTCGCACGCGTCGCATCGCACGGCACCCTGACCCTGCGGCGCCCGGCAGCCGTCCTGGAACGGCAGACGCGGATTGCCGGCACCGACTCCTGGGCCCCCTGTGTGCCTCACATCACGTCCGAATTTCGCCTCTTGGGTGGTCTCCGGGGAAATATCGGAAGGGCTCCCCTTAGTTGGCGCTGATGTGCCTGGGTCTGTCGAGACCCACTTGGGCATCGGACGAACAGGGCAGGAGAAGAGACCGCGATGAGCCACCTCACTCCGGGGATCTTCCGCGCCCGGCCGGAACGTCCAGTGGCGGTCGCCGCCCCGCGCGCGGCGTGGCAACGTGCCGCGTACGTCCTCCTCGCCGTTGGCCTCGATGTGGGAGCCACGGTGATGCTGCTGAGCCGGCACTTGCCGAGCGCCGTGGCCGGTGTGTTCCTGGCCGGGCTCGGGTGGTTCGCCACAGGGCGCATCACGACCTGGCACCCCGCGTCTTCACTCGGTGCCCACGAGAATTCGGCGCGCCGATGAGCCAGGCAGCCCAAAGGCCGGTGCGCACCACTCCCTTCCCGAGCGCCTCGCGGTCGTCACGCCCGGCTCCCGCTCCCGTGCGCGGCAGGGACCGTGACGACCGGTTCGAGCGGCGCCGGCGGCACACCCTGGAGCTGTTCGCGGTGTCCGCGCTGGGCCTTGCCGCCTGGACGGTGCTCCTGGGTGTCACGCTGCCCTCGGACTACCAGGTCCACCAGTGGCGCACGACCTGGGTCGGCTTCGACATCCTGCTGCTCATCGCCCTGGGCTTGACCGCCGTCCTCGGGAAGCGCCGCAACCCCGCCGTCTTGCTCACGGGGCTCGCGACCGCCGTCCTCCTGGTGTGCGACGCGTGGTTCGATGTCTCTCTCGCGTTCGGCACACCTGCCGTCTGGGCGTCCATCGCACTCGCCGTCTTCGTCGAACTGCCGGTCGCGGCCTTCCTCTTCCGCCGCATATACGGGCTGCTGCGGTTCCAGTGCCCACAGGAGGCGGTGGACGCCGGCGGGCGGGACGCGCAGGAGACGAACGCGCACCCTTGATCGGGGCGGGCACTGTGCTTCAGTCGCGTCAGCCCGACGGCGCTGCTCAGGCGTGCAGCCTGGGCAGGAGACGGTCGAGCCACCTGGGTATCCACCAGTTCGCCCGGCCCATCAGGAACATGGCCGAGGGAACCAGGACCAGGCGCACGATGGTGGCGTCGAGCACCACACTGATCGCCAGGCCCAGTGCCAGCATCTTCACGACCACCGTCGGCGAGACGGTGAAGGCCAGAAACACCGCCGTCATGATGAACGCCGCACTGGAGATGACACGTGCCGTGGCCGACAGGCCCACGCTGACGGAGCGCCGGTTGTCCCCGGTCCTTCGCCAGGTCTCGGCGATCCGGGAAAGCAGGAAGATCTCGTAGTCCGTGGAGAGCCCGAAGACGATGGCGAACATCATCATCGGAACGTATGACTCGATGGGGACCGGCTCGGAGAGGCCCAACAGAGCGTCGCCCCAGCCCCATTGGAAGACGGCGACGAGGACACCGTAGGAAGCCGCGGTGGTGAGCAGGTTGAGCAGCACGGCCTTGAGCGGGATGACCACACTGCGGAAGACAGCCGTCAGCAGCAAGAAGGCGAGCACCAGCACGATTCCCACGACGACGGGCAGCCTGCGGCCGACCACGTCCCGGAAATCGGACTGGCCCGCAGCGGTTCCGGTCAGGTAGGCGTGCGCGCCGGTGCCCTTGAGGGCGTTCGGCAGGGCGTGGTCGGTCAGGTCGGTGAGGAGGCCGGTGGTCGCCGCGTCCTGTGGGCCCGTGGTGGGGGTCACAGTGCTGACGAGGATCTTGCCGTCCGTGCTCGGCGTGACGGGGGTGAACCGGTCGACGCCCGGGGTGCTCTGCAGGGCCCGGGTGACATCGGCCGCGATCCGGTCGGCAAGGACACCTGCGTGGCGTAGGTCCACGACGGTCACGACCTGCCCGTTCGCACCAGGTCCGAAGCCCGGTCCGTCGGCCTCGGCGATCCAGTCGTAGGCGAGGCGGGTGGCGCTGCCCGGCTTGTCCGCGCCGGCTCCGACATGGCCCAGGCGCATCGACAGCAGCGGCAGCGCACACAGGGCGAGGACCGAGGTACCGACGACGAGGAAGGGCCAGGGGCGGCGGGCCACCAGGGTCGCGTAGCGGTACCAGTTGTCGTCCTCGCCTGTGCTCTCGGCGACGGGCCGCCGTACGTGCAGGCGGTCGATGCGCCGGCCGACCAGACCGAGAGCCGCCGGAACGAGTGTGAGTGCGGCCCCTGCGGTGACCACGACGGCGATGGTGGCCGCGAGTCCGAGCTTGCCGATGAAGGTCAGACCGCAGGCGTACAGACTCAGCATGGCGACCGCGACGGTGACCGCGGCGACCAGCACGGCGCGCCCACTGGTACGGGTGGTCCGGGCAGCGGCGTCGACCGGGTCACGGCCTTCGATGAGGTCCTGACGAAAACGGGTAGTCAGGAACAGGGCGTAGTCGATGCCCACTCCGAGCCCGATCATGCTGGCGAGGGTGGGCGCGGCGGTCGCGAAGTCGATGGTCGCCGCGACGACACTCACCAGGCCGAGCCCGGTCCCGACGCTGATCAGCGCCGTGACCAGGGGCATCAGGGCGGCCGCGACGCTGCCGAAGCCGGCCAGCAGGATCACCAGCGTGGTGGCGACGCCGACCAGTTCGCTGAACCTGTCGTTCGCGGGCGCGCGGACGACCTGGTCCAGGTCGCCTCCGTAGGCCACGTGAACACCTGCGGCGCGGGCGGGTTCGGTGGCCTCGTCGAGCCGGGACGTGTAGTCGTGTCCCAGGTTCTTCAGCTGTTCGTCGAAGGAGACCGCGGTGTACGCGGTGCGGCCGTCGGCGCTGGTCACCAGAGTGGACACCGCAGTGACGTGCGGGAGCTTCCGCAGCGTGGCCACGGTCCGGTCCACCGCCGGCCGTTGCGCGGACACGGTGCCGGAGTCGACGTGGAGGACGACCTTGCCGCTGGGGTCCGCCGCGCCCGGCTCCGATGCCTTCAGAAGGTCGGCGCCGGTGTGCGACGGGGTGCCCGGAAGGCTGATCTGATCGCTGAAGGCGGACCCGGCCATGTGCCGGCCGACGAGGGCACCCGTCAGCAGCAGCAGCCAGACGACGATGACGAGGACGGGACGGCGGGCGCACGCCCCACCGATCCGGGCCGGCACGCTCCGCCTCTCCGGATCGGGTGAGGGCTCCTGCTCTCGTACGTCGGGGGGCTCGGGCGCTTCGAGCGATGGCTGCATGGGACGGGACGACACCGTGTCCTCCAGAGAAAGTGTCACGAGTGACAGGAACTCTGGGGCAATCTGGCACGAGTGTCAATTGTCACTGTCGACAGATTCAGGGTCTGGGGGCGCTTCGAAGGCGGTCAGCGAGGAGTCGCCGATCATCTGCCGGCGCAACGTTGTCGGGATGACAGGCGAGGTCAAGAGGCTCGTCGGGTGGGCAGCCGCAGACCTGGGCCACATCTGGAGCCAATGACATGGCACCACTGCCAATTGACACTCCGATGCCCATGCCCGAGGCTTCGGGTATGCCGAGTGACACCGCCGAGCCAGGACTGCGAGAGCGCAAGAAGGAGGAGACCCGGCGCCTGCTGCGCGAGGGAGCCGCGCACTTGTTCAAGGAGCGGGGTTTCGAAGGCACCACCGTCGCCGACATCGCCGCGTACGCCAATGTCTCGGTACGCACGTTCTTCCGGTACTTCGAGAGCAAGGAAGCCCTGCTCTTCCCGGACAGCGTCGAACTGTTCGCCTACGTGGAGAAGGCCCTGGCGGAGCGCCCCGCGGAAGAGGCCCCATGGGACGCGGTCTGCAACGCACTGCTCGCGGCCGCGGAACCGTTCGCCGCCTCGACCCTCACCGCGCTCACCCACCCTTTCGAGGGCACGGAGAATCTCGTCGCCGCCCGCCTGGTGCAGTCGTTCAGCGACTTCGAAGAGCGGCTGACCACTCTGGTGCACAGGCGTCTGCCGCCGGACACCGATGACGCCGATCTGAAGGCCGCCGTGATCGCGTGCGCCGCCCTGTCGGCGGTCCGCGCGATGCTGCGCACCCGGCGGGCCCGCCGTGCGGCCGGCCACGCGGTCACCGGCCCCGCGCCGCTGCCCAGGGCCTTCGCCTTCCTCAAGGAGATCGGGGCGGAGCCCTCCCGGGCAGGCGCCTGACAGCGCCGAGCGTCCGCCTCACTGGACTCAGGAGACCCAGGCAGCTTCACGCCGGCGGCCGCGCTTCCATCACCGATTGTCAGCCGCTGTGGGCACGGTCCGATCAATAGGTCGGCGCCGGACGAACGCAAGTGCACCATCGGCGACAATTCACATCAACCACATGTGAACCCGCTCGCCACCCCATAACGTGCTCATCCTGTGACGCCGAGTGATCGACGCGTGCACGACCGAGGAAGCTCTTGGGGAGGTGCCCGGATGGATCCGGCAACGTTGGTGACACAGGCGCCGGCCACGGGCGCGAGCGCCGGCTTGACCACCGTCACCTCGAGCACCGTCCGCGACGCCTACGGCGCGTTGAGATCGGCCTGTCTTCAGCGCCTCCCCGAGAGGTACCGGGAGCCCTACCGAAGCCGCGGACTCCTCGACGCCGTTGCCGGAGCCGGTCCGCGAGTTGATCGCCACCGGCGGCGTCGACGCGCACCTCGTGGAAATCGCTCAACGGCTGCTGGCCCTGACCGACCCGGCCGGAACGCGCTCCGGGACCTACCAGGTCGACCTGCGTCAGGCCCGAGGCGTCCAGGTCGGCGACCACAACATCCAGCACAACACCTTCGGTTGAGCCATCCATCCCGCACACAAGGGCCCGCGCCGCTGATGCGGGTCGCAGAAGGCAGACAGCGATGAACATCGATCGGACCAAGGGTGCCCAGGTCGGCGAGGGCAACGTCCAGAACAACACGTATCTGCCACCCCGTGCCGGCGCGCGGCACCATTCACCCGCGATGTCCGTCCACGCGGGCGACAACGCCCACGTCCATCAGAAGAACACCCACCTCAAGTTCTCCATCCCCGTCATCGGGCAGCTCTTCAACATGGCGTCGGCGCACCCGATGATCGCCGGTGCGACGGCCGTGGCACTCATCGGAGGCGGGACGATGGCGACCACGGTCGTACTCCAGGGCCCGGGCTCCCCGGCGTCCACCGCCGTCGTGCGCGGCTTCACGATGAAGAGCGACGCTCAGGGTGCGCCCACGGGCTACGACTTCTCCCACAGACCGCCGGTGGTTGCCGAAAGCGATTCCGACGCCATCTATGTCTCGGGAAGTCTGCTGGTGTCCACCAACGGCAAGCTGGCCGCGTGGCAGTCCGCGGCACTCCCCACGGGCGCCGAGTGCCGCACCGTCGTGGCCGAACACCCTGTGCGTGAGGCGCCCTTGGGTGTCCAATCGGTGTTCTGCTACCTGGATCGCAACGGTGACCCCGGCTATATCGCGGTCACCGCGTACGACACCGAGACCACGACCGTCGACACCGCGCGGCTGAACTGACGTTCGTCAGGCGTGATCCGCGCAGCACGGCGTGGGGTTGGGCACCTCGAATGGAGCCAGGGCTCCCCCTGCGGCCGGAACCAGGGCCAGGAGCAGATGCCCGTCCCGCCACTCGGGACGTACATGGTCCCGTGTGAGCACAGGAGTGGCCGGATCGGGTCCTGGACCGCCGGTCGACGGAGCGCCGAGCACGGTGACCCGGTCGATCACGGTACGGGTGAGGACGTCCGCCACGGTGACGGTGCCCGTCAGGTGGTGGACGCCGGGGAAGACCACGGCCCGCCCGCTGCGCCGGTGGACGTGCTCGGCAGCCGCCAGGGCCGCCGCGCGGGCGGATTCGGCAGGGCCGTACACCCGCTCCCCCAACACGGCACCGGCCGCGCTCATTTCCCTTGCGGCGAGTGTGGCCAGCGGGCCCCATGCCGCGTCCGCCGCGGCGTCATCGGGAACGGTGAGCGAGATCGCCGTGCCACGCCGCTCCGCGGTGCGGATCAGATGGGTGCAGGCGATCGTGCCCGCAGGAAGGTCCAGTCGGTCCACCAGATCGTGGATCAGGTGGTCCGCCTCGCGCAGGGTCGCCGTCCCGGCGTCCACCCCGATGACGGAGTGGACGCCGGGCGCGTCGTGCTGTTCGGTCATGCGGGCAGGACCCACATGGGGTTGGTGTAGAACCAGAGGTCCTTCCACGGGTCGGCGTCGCCCAGGCCGTCGATCGCCGGACCGGCCGGGTCGACGGAGGCGCCGTGCAGGCCGACGGCGCTGCGGTTGCCGTCGGTGCCCCTCAGCCGGACGTACACCGGCTTGTCCAGGCGTCCCAGGGAGTACGTCAGGCGCACCGCCCCCGTGGCCTTGTTCACCTCGAAGGACTGCACCACCTTGGTGGACGGAGTGGCGAACGTGTCCTTGTCCGCGACCGGGCCGGTGACATCGCCCTGGATCACGTCGACACGGGACAGCGACGGCACGAACTGCGCCCAGTTCGGGCCGTTGGCGAGGCCGATCTCGACGACCAGGTCGCCCCGGCTGCCGCGGCGCACATGAAGCGCACCGCCCAGCGTGACCTCGCGTCCGTCCGCACGCAGCCGCGCGTTGAGGCCGCTGATCAGCCCGCCGTGGTCCACCCAGACACGGCCGGCGCGGATGCCGTCCATGACCGCCTTGTAGGAGAAGGAGCTCGCACCGACGTGGGTACGGGAGTACTGGCCGGGCCAGAAGTCGGTGTCGGTGAGGTTGAGCCCGCCGCCGTACACCGGGTCGTCGTAACGGCCGTTGGCGTTGAAGTCGCTGTTCGGGCCGCGGACGGCGGCGTCGGCGTAGACGTTGTGCGAGTCGGAGTTCGCCGTGATCCACCAGGGCTTGCCCTCGGCGAGCAGGCTGTCCCACAGGCCGCCGACGGTGGCGGTCATCCAGTCGAAGCCGCCCCACGTGCGGTAGCTCTCCAGCGGGTAGCCGGGGAAGGAGTCGGCGCTGGGGCTGTTGTCGTAGATGCCGCGTGCGCCACCGGGGCCCTTCGGCGCGGGCACACCGCCGGCCTGGTGCCCGGGCGCGCCCTCCATGCCGACGGCGATCGACGGCTGCGCGTCGCGCCACGCGCGGATCTCGTGCGGGGAGTCGATTCCCTTGCGGGCCGGGTGGTTGGCCAGGAAGAGAGCGTCCTTGACCTTGCGACGCTGAACCTGCTCGGCGAGGAAGTTGATGCCCGCGATGGCGAGCGCCTCGTTGGCCGGCGTGGCGGCGGAGGCCCCCTTCACCGAGCCGTCGAAGGAGTTCTCGAACTCCTTCAGCACCGCGACCTCGTTGTTACCGGGGTGCACGAAGACGGTGCCGTGTTCGGCGGCCGGGATGTTCCACTCCAGACCCTGGAAGACGAGCGTGTCGTCGATCTGGTCACGGGCCGCGACGATGTCCGGGTTGACCTTCTCCACACCGATCTTGGCGTGCGCCTCGCTGCCGTGGTCGGTGATCACCATCCAGTCCAGGCCGTGCGCGTTCGCCTGCCGGACGTGGTCGATGACCCGGTACTTGGCGTCGGAGCTGTACTGCGTGTGGATGTGGTGGTCACCGGCCAGCCACAGGTACTCGCCGGAGCGCCCGCTGTGCTGAGCCGACGATCCGTGCGCCGCCGCCGCCTGGCCCGCGCCCGCGAGGACGCTGCCCGCGGCCAGGCCCGCTCCCAGCAGACCGGTGCGGCGCAGCATGGAACGCCGCGAGAGCTGACTGGGCGTCAACTCCTCGTCCGGCACCGACAGGTCGAGCGCCGGCGGCAGCGACGAGGCGTCGCCGCTTCCGTGGTCGTGGTGGTGATGGTGGTGTCCATGCCCGTGTCCGTGACCGTCGTGGCCCATGTCAGCTCCCGCTGCAGCATTGGATTTACCCTTCAACGAGGCCGAGATTGGGCAGCGGGAATGAATGTCGGCCCACACGCCAACTGCGGAACGACGAACACCGGATGTGCTACCGGCGGCTTGCGGAAGCCCGTGTTTCGGCCCTGTTCGACTCGGTCGTCCCCACGCGCGGTCGCGGTCGCGAATCAGAGGCGGACCACACCGACTCCCTTGACCCGCCTGTCCGTTGACGCGAGTGCCTGCTGGCTCAGCTCATCAGTCCGGCGGCGACCGTCGCCCCCAGCTCCCAGCACGCCTCGATGTCAGCCTTGCCCGGCTCACCCGTCACCGTCACGGACGCGGCCGCAGGCCGCCAGCCGAGTCCGCCCGTGATCGCCTCGATGCCGCGTACGGCCCCGGTCACATCGCTGCCGCCGTGTACCCAGAACCCGAAGGGCCGACCGCGCGTCTCGTCCAGACACGGGTAGTAGACCTGGTCGAAGAAATGCTTGAGGGCCCCTGACATGTAGCCGAGATTCGCCGGAGTGCCCAGCAGATACGCGTCGGCGGCCAGCACGTCGGCCGCGGTGGCGGACAGCGCCGCGCGCCGTACGACCCTCACTCCCTCGATCTCCGGCGCCGTTGCACCGGAGACGACGGCTTCGAACAGCGCCTGGCAGTTGGGCGAGGGCGTGTGATGGACGATCAGCAAGGTGGCCATACGGCCGAACACTGCCGTGACGCTCGTCGGGCCGCAACCGACGTACCCGGCCGCTTGACGACGACTTGATCACCACGGGTGGCCGAGCCACGTCCGGCCGGGCGATGGCCCCGACAACCGCCGTCACATGCCGGCGACAGTGGGGACCTTGTCGGGCAAGGGCAGCAGGCCGACACGACTCACGGGACGGGACTCAGTGGGCATCGCCTGGAACGGCGAGCTCTCCTTCAAGGTACTGAGCGCGGCCGTGGGCGAACGACCAGTCCTGAGGGGCGTTCTCGGTGATGCCGATGAAGACGTCCTCTCCCTTGATGCCGAGTTGGCCCAGGCGCTGCGCGATGACGCGGTACAGACGCTGCTTGACCTCGGGGGTGCGCCCCGACTGAGTGAAGATCTGGATCATGACCAGCGCGGAGCTCCGGTCGAAGCCCAGGCCGGCGTCGAGGGCGATGATGTGGTCCGCAGCGTGCTCGGTGACGATCTGGAATCTGTCGCGTTCCGGAATCCGCAGCACCTCCACGATCGCCTGATGTGTGGCATCGGCAATCGCCTGGACCTCGTCCGTTCGGCGTCCGCGGATCATGTCGATCCGTACCAGCGGCATGCCGGGCCTCCTTCCCGTAGCTGGATGGCTTGGTGAATCGGCGTTGACGGTCAGAGATCGGCGGCGAGCCGGGCGAAGGTACGGGCAGCAGGCTCGGTCCTGGCGTGACGGTGCCCCGTGCCCGCCCACAGATGGATCAGACGGGTGTCCCCTGCTGCGGCGGCGGCTTTGCGCAGGGGGCTGGTCAGGTGGTGCAGGGCCGGGTAACCGGCGGGGGCGATGTCGTCGTAGTGGTCGACGAAGTAGTTGCGCAGCGCGCGTGCCGGCCGCCCGGTGAAGGCCCGGGTGATCACCGTGGTGTCGAAGGCGGGGTCGGCCAAGGCGGCCTTGTGCGGCGCGGAGGCGCCGCTCTCGTCGGTGCGCAACAAGGCGGTGCCGACCGCGGCGGCTTCCGCTCCGGCGCGCAGCACGTCGGCCACGTCCCCTGACTGTGCGATCCCGCCCGCGGCGATGACCGGCAGCGGTACGGCGCTGCACACCTGGGCGACCAGTTGGGGCAGTGGAGTGGGCGGGGGCAACTGTGCGGGGGTGAAGGTGCCGGAGTGCCCGCCGGCCGCCGATGCCTGGACGGCGACCGCGTCCACCCCGGCCTCCGCAGCGAGCCGGGCCTCGTCGGCGGAGGTGACCGTCTGCACCACTGTGCTTCCCGCCTTGCGCAGCTTCGCGACGACCGAGCGATGGGGGAGGCCGAAGGTGAAGGACACCACCGGGACAGGGTTCGCCACCAGCAGGTCGATCTTGTCCGTCCAGTGGTTGTCGTCCTCGACCGGATCGCCGTCCGGCAACGACAGCCCGTATCGGGCGGCCTCGGACCGGATCGCCCGGACGTAGTCGCGGTAGTCGTCGCCGGATATGGGGACCGGATTGGGGGCGAAGACGTTGACGCCGAACGGCACACCTTCCGCACGCACGGCCTCGATCTGCTCGGCGAGCGCCTGCGGTGTCTTGTACCCGGCCCCAAGGAAGCCCAGACCGCCCGCGCGCGCGGCCGCGATCACCAGTGTCGGTGTGCTCGGACCTCCGGCCATCGGGGCCGCGAGGATCGGAAGACTGACTCCGAGGGGGGACAGGAGTCGACTCATGACGGCTTCTCTTTCGTCGTGCGGGCAGCTTCGTCGTGCGGGCAGCTTCGTCGATCAGGCAGCTTCGTCTTTCAGGCCCGGCACCAGGATCGGCCACGGCGACCGTGTCCCGATGGGCGCGAAGCCGGATCGCACTGCAGTCATGATCCCTTCCCTTCGCGGTGCTCTCGGCTGCCGCTCTCCACGGTAGGCACTCGTCGCAGCGCTGTTAAATGCCGATTACGCTGCTTCTATAGGCGTCAGGTATAGGCGCGGCGAAGGGACGGGCAGACATGGATGTCGAACTCCGCCATCTACGGGCGTTCGCCGCCGTGGCCCATCACCGGTCCTTCACCCGCGCGGCCGAGGAACTGCTGATCAGCCAGCCGGCCCTGAGTCGCACCGTCACACAGCTGGAGTCCGCCCTGAGCGTCCGGCTCCTCGACCGTTCCTCCCGGCACGTCGAGCTGACGCAGTCCGGCACGGAATTCCTCACCCATGTCGAGCACGTCCTGGCCGCCCTGGACCAAGCCCTCGCTGCGGCCCGCAGAGAGATCACGATCAGGCTCGGTTTCAGCTGGCTGCTGCCCGACCCGTGGGCCCAGCGGGCGGCGAACCGCTTCAAGGAAGTCACCGGCGCCTCCGTGGCATTGACCCGCTGCGACGATCCGCTATGGGGCCTGAGGCAGGAGAACATCGACATCGCCCTGGTCCGTGGCGACTTCACAGCCCCCCGGTCGGCCCACGCGGTGCATCTGTACGACGAGCCCCGCATCGCCCTCTGCTCCCAGGACAGCGAGCTGAGCCGGCTCGAACGCGTTGACTGGGCAGACATCCCCCGCTGGCCCCTGGTCGTCAACATCCTCAGCGGCACCACCGGCCCCTGGTCATGGCCGGCCGGACAGCGTCCCGAGCAGATCATCGAGACGGCCAACTTCGACGAATGGCTCGAGTCGGTGGCGGCCAACCGCGGAATCGGTATCGTTCCCGAGATCGCTCAACGCCGCATCAGCCACTCCGCGATCCGCTTCATCCCGCTCACCAACGCACCTCCCAGCCCGGTGAGCCTCGTCAGTCTGCCGCACGCGCAGCAGGCCCTCATCCGCAGTTTCCTCGATTCCGCCGTCTCTGCGGTGAACGAGTGAACTGCCGCCTCCGGAGCGGCCGTCCAGGGCTCCGGACCAGCCCTCGGCCGCGCTCCCCCGCCCGACGAGTCCCGAAGCCCGTCACAGCTTGGAGCCGTTCGGTACGGCACCGTTCTGTCGCTGGCGCGCCTCGACGGGAGCGAGTCGGCATGCCGGCTGACACTTCGTCGGTCCGGTCGGCAACACCGCTGTGAGACGTGACGGCCGTCCATGGCCGCCTCACACAGGCAGTTCGGTGTGCTTCGGAAGGAGCCCGTGCTCGCCTGCGTAGTCCTGCAGCAGTTCGCGCATATGGTGCCGGGCCCGGTGGATGCGGCTGCCGACGGTGTTCGTGGTGACGCCCGTGATGTCGGCGATCTCTCGGTAGGTGAAGCCCTCGACGTCACAGAGGTAGATGGTGACCTGCTGTTCGGTGGGAAGGGCGTGCAGAGCCGCCCGGACGTTCGGGTCGCCGAGGCGGTCCAGCACCTCGGCCTCGGCCGAGCGCAGTCCCGGCAGCACAGGGGAGTCGGCTTGGGCCTGCTCCCCGTTCTCGATCTCACCGGTGCGGCTGTGTGCCGGCTCGCGCCGGGCCTTGCGGTTGTTGTTGAGGAAGGTGTTCGTCAGGATGCGGGCGAGCCATGCTCTGACGTTGGTGCCCTGCTGGAACTGGTCGAAGTGCGCGTACGCCTTGGCGTAGGTCTCCTGCACCAGGTCTTCGGCGTCCACCCGGTTACGGGTCATGCGCAACGCGGCCGAGTACATCCGGCTGCGGAGTTCCAGGGCGGATGCGAAGCCGGGCTTGCCTTCTGCGTCAGGCCTACTCTGCTCCCGAGGTATCTCGTGCGTGCTGCCCTCGGGGACGGCCGACGGCTGCCTCAGGTGCGTCCGGCCCGTCCAGCGGTGGCCGCCGTTCGGACTGCCGCCGGGCAGGGGCTGGTTGGTGCCGGTGCCCCGTCCTCGGTGACGGCCGGTGCTGTCGCCCGTCGTCGGCATCCTGCTCGAAGTGCCGGTGAGGGGACCTGTGCTGGGGTTGGGCATCGATGGTCTGCTCCTGACTGAACCATGCCTCGCGCACTCCGCAGTGCCGAAGGGCGTACCTCGGTTGCGCGGTACGCCCTGTCTCAGCCCTGGGGCAGGCCGAACCGGTAGTGGTCACCGTCGATTTCGAAGAGGTAGGGACGGTCCAGCTTGTCCCAGGCGCCGATCAGGTCGGCGTCGAATGCCGCGTCCCCCAGCGTGTGCAGGATGTTCTGCACCTCGTGGGCGTGGCGCGGGTTCTCGCCCGCCAGCCAGGTGGTCCTGACCTGCGCCTGGGCCTGGGACAGCAGCCGAAGCTCGTGCTCGCGGGCCAGGCGGCGCTCACGGTGCAGCACCCATCGCCAGCCCAGAGCGCTCCCGATGCGCCTGCCCGGCCAACCCGGTCGTGTCCGCGTGCTCGTGAACTCGTTCGTCGCCCTCACTTCGGCTCCTGTCCTCACTGCGCCGTGCCCGTACCGGTCAGGTGCTCTTGGTACGCAGCTCCTCCAGTGACGCCGCTGTCAACCGGTGCGGTGTCCGACCGGGTTCGACCAGTACGACGTTGCAGGCCGCGGCGTGGGTCAGCGCTGCGGTGAAGCTGCCGTCGGTGAACTGCGCCACCGCTCCGCGCGGGGAACGGCCGACCGCGATCGTGTGCGCCTCGACGTCGGCGGCGTACTGAGCGAGGACCCTGCCGGCTGCGGCGTGGTCACCGACGCTGGTGAGCACTTGTCCGGTCGCGGTGATGCCGTGTGCGGCGAGGCGGTCGAGGTGGGCGAGGACCGCGGCGCGTGCGTGGTCGGCGTCCTCGGTGTCGAGGGCCTGTTCCTCGATCACGGCGGTCTCACGTACGTGGACGACTTCCAGCGCGCTGCCCGTCTCGCGGGCGACGGCGGCAGCCGCGTCCACGATCCGGTCGGGGTCGCCGGTGGCGCCCACGGCCACGATGACCGGACGGTATCCGGGAGCCGGGACGGCCCCGATCCGCTCGAGGGTCGGGCGCACCGTCTCGCCGTGGGCCTCCATGTTCTCGGCGGCGCTGACCAGCTTGTGGCCCGAGGCGAGGACGAAGATGGCGAGGATGAAGCTGGCGCCGCCGAGGTAGAACGGGACGCTGAGGTTGGTGGCCTCGGCGAGCTTGCCGGCGACGAAGGGGGCCAGACCGCCTCCGATGAACCGGACGAAGCCGTACGTCGAGGAGGCGACCGATCGCTCGACCGGGGAGACGAGCATGACGGCCTGGGTGGTGAGGGTGTTGTTGATGCCGATGAACGCGCCGCTGACGATGACCGCGACGATCACGGCGGCGGGGGTGTCGACGCCGACGGCGATGACCGTCATGACGATCCCGAGCCCGACCATGTTGGCGTAGAGCACGGGAGCGGTGCCGAATCGTGCCTGCAGGCGAGGTGCGACGAATACGCTGAAGGCGGCGACCAGCAGGCCCCAGCCGGTGAAGACCAGGCCGAGTTGGTGGGCGTCAAGCTTCATGGGGTAGGGCGCGTAGCCCAGCATGGTGAAGAATCCCCAGTTGTACAGCAGCGCCATCATGCCCATGGTGAGCAGCCCGCGGTGCCGCAATGCCTTGAGCGGGGCGCTCAGAGATGTGCGGCGCTCGGGTTTGGGCAGTGCGGGGACGAAGGCGAGGGTGGCGATCAGGGCGATGGCCATGAGTACGGCGACACCGAAGAACGGCCCGCGCCAGCTGATGCTGCCCAGTTCACCGCCGAGCAGCGGACCGACCGCGATGCCGATGCCCAGCGCGGTCTCGTAGAGGATGATCGCTCCGCCGAAGCCGCCGCTGGCCGAGGCGACGATGACCGCCAGGCTGGTCGCGATGAACAGGGCGTTGCCCAGGCCCCATCCCGCACGGAAGCCGACGATGCCGCCGATGGAGCCGGAGGTGCCGGCGAGCGCCGCGAACACGACGATCAGCGCCAAGCCTATGACCAGGGTGCGCTTGGCGCCGATCCGGCTGGACACCCAGCCGACCACCAGCATCGCCACCGCGGTGACGACCAGATAGCTGGTGAAGAGCAGCGACACCTGACTCGGGGTGGCGTGCAGGCTTTCGGCCAGCGAGGGCAGGATCGGGTCGACCAGGCCGATGCCCATGAACGAGATGACGCAGGCGAACGCCACGGCCCAGACGGCACGTGGCTGTTTGAAAGGGCTCGTTGAAGTCCCATGCGGTGCGGTCATTGCCTCTTTTTTCTTCTGGAAGGTCGGCTGTCTTCGATGCCGGCGGTCAGTCGGACGCCTCGGCCTGGACCAGCCGGGCGAGCGCGGGAAGTGCGATGACGACTGCGGTCCGCTCCTTCGGGTCGAGCCGCTCCATCAGCCTCTCCAAGGCTTCGGCGCGCTCGGAGCGCCGCCGTCTGACGAGGTCGGCTCCGGCGTCGGTCGATTCGACCAGCACGCATCGGCGGTCATCGGTACTGGCGACGCGGCGCACCAGCCCGTCGCGTTCCATACGCGTGACCAGCTGTGTCATGGCGGGCTGCGAGACGCCCTCGGCGCGTGCGAGTTCCGTCAGCCGCTGGGATCCCTCGCGGCCGAGGCGCCCCAATGCGGACGAGGCGGCGGTGCTCAGGCCCCCGGCCGTACTGACCTGGCGCACGTACCGCACCAGCTGCTCGAAGGCGACGACCAGCTCTTCGCCGGAGCCGCCGGATTCCATAAGCTCGTTATGCATAACTGCATTATGAATCTATATGGAGTCGACCGTCAATGTGACCCAGGTCTCAGCAGGGTTGTTGAGCGGCCGGCGCGGACAACCCACGGCACAGGCGACTCATGGCCCGCCCGGCACCTCTCCGGACTGCTCACCGGACGCAGGGGCTCCTCCAGTGTGCAGAGCCCCCTTCCCGAGCCCTGGGCCGTGCCTCTCAACTTCGGTGGCGTGAAGGGTTTCGTCGAGGCTCGTAGACTCATGACGTGGCATTCATGAGCACCCCGCACTGCTGCTTCCTGTGATCGGAAGGCGTTGAGGGCGATGTCGGACGGCATCGCCCTCCTTGGTGTGCCTGCTGTGTGAACTACCCCCTTGGCCCTGCCCGTTCCTTCCTGAGGCAGTGACCGTCTGTGCACGCAGGCACGTTCCCTCCCCTTCAGCCGTGCCAGGAGTGCCTCGTGCCCGTGTTGTTTCCCCCTGCCCTCAAACTGTCCCTCGATCTGCTGCGTTGCCCGACGTGCCACACCCGCCGCCTGCACCCCGACTGCGGCGCACTTCGCTGTCCGGCGGGCCACACCTTCAATATCGCCCGCCACGGCTACGCCGGCCTCCTGACGGGCACCCGCGCCACCAGCGGCGACGACGCGGCCATGGTCCAGGCGCGAGACCGCTTCCTGGCCACCGGCAGGTACGCCCCCATCCGCCAGACCGTGGCCCACCTGGCGACCGGCTCGGCCCCTGAACGGGGCACGGTCGTAGACGTCGGGTGCGGCACGGGCTACTACCTGGCCGGCGTTCTCGACCAGCTGCCCGGCGCCCGAGGGCTGGGCCTGGACACGTCGGCGCGCGCGCTGCGCTCGGCAGCGCGAGCCCATGAGCGAGCCGCTGCGGCAACCTGGGATGTCTTCCGTCCCTTCCCGCTGGCTGACGATGTGGCCGACGTGGTGCTGGACGTGTTCGCACCCCGCAATCCAGCCGAGTTCTACCGAGTGCTCCGCCCGGCCGGCCGGCTGATCGTGGTCCGGCCGACGGCGCGGCACCTGGCCGAGCTTCGCGGCCGGGTGCCTGCCATGGTCACCATCGACCCGGCCAAGGAACAGCGCCTGCACGGGACACTGGACCCCTACTTCGAGGCCGTCGTCACCGAACGCGTGGAGTACTCCATGGCCCCGATCGGGCCGGAGGCCCTGGACTTGGTGGGGATGACGCCGAGCGCACGTCACTTGAGCCCCACAGAGTTGGACGATGGCGGGCTCCTGCCCGACCGGCTCACGGTCTCTGTGCTGGCCACCGCCTACACGCCCCGATGCCCACGAGCGGGCGCCTGCGCCTGCTGACCGACGAGCAGTGGGCACGCCTGGCGCCCTGGCTTCCTCACAACATCTGCAGCCGTGTCAGCAGCGGTAGTCACCCGACTACGAAGTTGAGAGACACGGCCTAGTGCCGCTGCGTGCGCAGGGTCTCCAGGAGGCGCAACCAGATCTCGCTGACCGTGGGATAGCTGGGCACGACGTGCCACAAGGTGGGGACAGGGATGCGCCCGACGATCGCCGTGGTCGCGGAGTGCACGAGTTCGGCGATGCCCGCGCCCACGAACGTCGCTCCCAGGACGACGTCCTCGGCGCGGTCCACGACGAGCTTGGCCCGGCCGCGGTAGTCCGCGCTCATGACCCAGGTGCCGGCGAGCGCGGCGAGGTCGTACTCGACGGTCTCGACATCGGCCCCCACGTCCCGTGCCTGCTGCTCGGTCAGGCCGGCGCTGCCGACCTCGGGGGTGGTGAAGACGACCTGGGGCAGCCCGATGTGACCGAGCGCGGCGGACGGCAGGTCGGAGGAGCCGGCCGCGCGTGCCGCGATGACCTCTCCTGCGATACGGGCCTGGTATTTGGCCATGTGTGTGAGCAGTGCCCGGCCGCACACGTCCCCGATGGCGTAGAGCCAGGTGCCGGCCGCGCCCCGCACCCCCTGGTGGTCGTCGACGTCGAGGTAACCGCCAGGGCTCAACCCGACGGTTTCCAGGCCGATGTCATCGGTGTTCGGGGTGCGCCCGGCCGCCACGACGACCTCGTCGGCCACGATGACCGTGCCGTCGTCGAGGGTGACGCGCACCTCGTCGCCGTGCACGCGGCCCTCGCCCGTGTCGCGGGCTCCGGGCCGCTGCACCTCGGCCATGGTCCGTCCGTAGCGCAGTCGTACGCCCGCGTCCTGCAGCGCCTCACCGACGAGCGTCCCCGCGAACGGCTCGTTGCGGGCCAGCAGGCGCGTGCCGCGGTGGACGATCGTCACCTCGGCGGCGCCGAGCCCTTTCAGCCAGGTGGCGGCCTCGCAGGCGACCACACCGCCGCCCAGGACGACGACCCGCCGCGGTACTTCCCGCATCGTGGTCACATCGCGTGAGACCCACGGCAGTGCGGCGCGCAGTCCGGGGATGTCCGGCACGGCCGGGCAGGATCCGGTGTCGATGACGACGGCCTGCCCGGCCGTCAGCTCCCGGCTCGAGCCGTCGGGCCGGCTCACCACGACTCTGCGTTCACCGGCCAGCCGCCCGTAGCCGCGCACCACGTCGATGCCGGTGTTCAGGGCCCATTTCACCTGGGAGCTGTCGTCCAGACCGTTGATCACGACGTCGCGGCGGGCGAGCACGGCGGCGGGGTCCAGCTGTGCCGACACACCGGGCAGATGGGCGGCCGCGTCGACCACCTCCACGGGCCGGAGGAGCGCCTTGCTCGGCATGCACGCCCAGTACGAGCACTCGCCGCCCAGCAGGGCGTTCTCCACGAGCACCGACGACAAGCCGGAGAACTGGCTCGCGTACTGGGCGGCGTTCTCCCCCGCGGCCGCGCCGCCGAGGACGATCACGTCCCACTCGGAGCGATCCGGATCCACCGTCGCGGTCATAAGACCTCCCCTGTCACCCTTCCGCCTGGGCGGCGGCGCACGGAGTGTGCGGAGAACGGCTGCCGTCAGCCCGGCCACGACATGCGACTGCGCAAGCAACGAGGGGCGCCGCAGATCGCCGGGGCCTGAGCCCAGCCTACGAGGAACGGGCCATTCCCTCTCGTTTCACCGCTGAGGAGATCGAGGTTCGGGAGCGACTGCGGAGGTCCGCCGCACGGCCGGGCCGCCCCCTCCCCGCCTCGCGGTCACCTCATGCGGCCAGGCGCTCCACGAGCTGCTTGGCCTTGGCGGCGGCGTCCGCGAGGGCACGCTCACGGGACGCCTCGTAGAGAGGGACCAGCTGGGCCATGGCCGGATTGTGCGGGGCCATGGTCAGTTCAGGGACGATGAAGTCGAGGTCCAGAGCGAGGGCGTCGGCGAGGACGGCCCGCAGGTAGTTCTGGACGTACTCGTAGCCCTCCCGCGGGGTGCCGGGGCCGTACGCGCCTCCCCGGCTGGCTACGACGGTGACCGGGGTGCCCTTGGCGGAGGGGGTCTCACCGGCGGTGCGGCCGAAGAGGATCACGTTGTCCAGCCAGGCCTTGAGGGTCGAGGGGATCGCGTAGTTGTACATCGGGGCGCCGATCAGCACCGCGTCCGCCTGCTCCAGTTCCTCGATCAGCTTGACGCGCTCGGCGAAGGCGCCGGCCTGCTCGGCGGTGCGGGAGTCGGGGTCGGCGAAGCCGGCCGTGTGGGCGTCGGCGGTGATGTGTGGGACGGGGTTCGCTGCCAGGTCGCGGTAGATCACCGTCCCGTCGGGGTGCTGCTCCTGCCAGGTCTTGCGAAAGACGTCCGCCACGGCGCGGGACGCGGACGCGTCGCCCGGGAAGACGGAGGAATCGATGTGCAGCAAGGTGGCCATGGGTGTCTCCATGCAGAACGAGCCCACGTTGAGTACGGGGCTGATGTTTCGTACTTAGCTATATTTAGCACAGGGACTTACTTTTTTTCACCCCCCAACAGCAGAGTAGTACCCTGTACCCATGGCGGTGGAGCAGAAGCACGACCAAGCGGCGTGCAAGCGGGTGGACGGCGGCATCACTCGCGTCTTCCAGCTGCTCGGAAAGCGCTGGAGCGGCCCGATCGTGGCGGTCCTCGTGGAGCAGCCCGCGCACTTCGCCGACCTGCGCCGGGCGATCCCGGGCATCAGCGAGCGCATGCTGTCGGACCGGCTCGCCGAGCTCGGCGCCGCCGGACTGGTGGTACGCGAGGTCGACGAGGGACCTCCGCTGCGCGTCTCCTACCGGCTGACCGAGTCGGGAGCCGCACTGGGACCGGCGCTCAAGGAGCTCGGCGCATGGGCGAAGGAGCACCTGCCGGGGGCCGAGCCCTGCACGGAGGAGTTCTGAGGCTGACGGCCTCGACGGCCGGGCCGTGATCTCGAACCGCCGTCATCGCCGGGGCGGCGCCGACGCCGCCCCACTCACTGACCCGTACGCCGGCATCGCAGCGGCACTGTGTCGTTCGTGGTCTCCCGCCGACCGGACGCGGACGCCTGCCGGCAGGTGTTCAGGTCTCCAGGTGTTCAGCACAGCACGGCGAGCGCTCCGGGCAGAACCCTGGCCGTGACGGGGAGGACGGCGTCCACCTCACCGTCGGTGCCGTAGGGCACATCCCGGTCGGCCTCGATGCGGATCTCCCTGCCCCGGGCGATCCGGACTTCGCCCCGGTTGACGTGCGCGCCTGTCTTGAGCTCGTTCATGAGGGTGAAGAAGAGCCGGCGTGGCGCGTGACGGATCATCACCACCTCGAGCAGGCCGTCGTCGACGCGCGCGTCGGGGGCGATGATCCGGCCGGAGCCGTAGTAGGCGGAGTTGGCGGCCACGACCGTGTAGCCGTGGTGCGTGATTTCCTCGCCGTCGATGGTGACCTGGTATGTGGCCGGGCGCCAGGTGGCGACGGCGCGCAGCCCGCCCGCGTAGTAGGAGGCGGCCCCGCTCAGCAGTCTGGACTGGTTGGCATGGCGGTTGGCGAGCGCGTCGACTCCCGCGTAGACGCTCCCGAGAGCGACGGCGCGGCCCTGGGCGGACTCGACTTCGATGGTGTCGACGTGCCGCGGGTCGTGGTGGAGCAGCGCCTTGGCGAGGGCGGCCGGGTCAGTGGGCAGGTCCAGCGCCCGGGCGAAGTCGTTGCCGCGGCCGGCCGGGACGATGCCGAAGAGCGTGTCGGTGCCGCTCAGTGCCCCGCCGATGCCACCGACGATGCCGTCGCCGCCGACGGCCAGGACGACACGCTGCCGTTCGCCGGCCTGGCGCGCGAGGTCCTGGGCGTGGGCGAGGCTGCGGCTGTACTCGGTCTCCAGTTCGGCGCCGGCCTCCCGCAGCAGCCGGGCCACCTGGAGCAGGGTCGCGACCCCGGTCGAACCGCCCGCGGTGGGGTTGACGATGGCGGTGAACTGTCGCATCGGTGTGCCTCCGAGGGCGGCTGACGATCGTGGACGGACGATGGTAAGGCGGGGACGGACAGGGTGGGAATCAGTCGGTGGGCAGCAGGATGCCCGGGTTGACCAGCCCGTCGGGATCCAGGCGCCGTTTGACCGCTTTGAGGGCCTCGATGCCGAGCGGCCCCGCCTCCCGGACGTACCAGTCGCGGTGGTCGCTGCCGACGCCGTGGTGGTGGCTGATGGTGCCGCCCGCAGCCAGGATCGCCTCGTTCGCGGCGTGCTTGGCGGGCGCCCAGTGGGCCACGGGGTCGTCGCCCTGGGCGCTGACCACGGTGAAGTACAACGACGCGCCGTTCTCGTACACATGGGAGATGTGACACATCACCAGGGGCGGGGTGCCGGCACCCGTGAGCGTGGTGGTGAGCGCCTCCCGCACGGCGGCGTACAACTCAGGGATCCGGGACCAGAAGGCCGCCGTCTCCAGTGTCTCGGCGAACGCTCCCGCGTCCAGCAGCGCGTCGCGCAGGTAGGGCGCCGAGTAGCGGCCGTCGGCCCAGCGCTCTCCCGGTCCCCGGCCCACGTAGCTGCCGCCGCACTCGCGCAGCACGGCCGCCGCACGTTCCCGGCGGTGTGTGGTGTCCTCCTCGGTACCCTCGTAGCCCGCGATCGCCAGGCACCCTTGGGCCTGCTGCACGCCCGAGGAGCCGATGGCCTCGGGCTGGGCGAGGCCGACCAGGGTCTCCGTCTCGTCCGACAGGCGCAGGACGGTCGGCCGCGGCCCGTCCTGGGCCAGACGGCGCAGCGCGGCGACGCCCGCGTCGAAGGAGTCGAAACGCCATCCCTCGTATATGCAGGTGCGTGGGACCGGGCGGATCCGCACGGTCACCGAGGTGATGACGCCGAACGCCCCTTCGGAGCCGAGGACGAGCTGACGCAGGTCGGGTCCGGCGGCCGAGCGGGGGGCACGGCCGACCTCGAGGGTTCCGGCAGGAGTGGCGAGGGTGAGGCCGAGCACCATCTCGTCGAACCGGCCGTAGCCGGCGGACGCCTGGCCGCTGGAGCGCGCGGCGGCGAATCCGCCGATGGTGGCCCATTCGTAGGACTGGGGGAAGTGGCCGAGGGTGAAGCCGCGCTCGGCCAGGAGTGACTCCGCCTGCGGAGCGCGCAGTCCGGGCTGCAGGGTGGCGATGCGGGAGACCGGGTCGAGGGCGAGCAGGCCGTCCATGCGGCGCAGGTCCAGCGCGACGAAGGGCCGCCGCCGCTCGGGGGCGAGGCCGCCGACCACGGAGGTGCCACCGCCGAACGGGACGAGGGCCAGGTCGTGTTCCGCGCAGGCCGTCAGCACGGACTGCACCTCGTCATGGCTCGCCGGGAGCGCCACGGCCGCGGGGACGTCAGCCATGTCTCCCTCGCGGATCCGCAGCAGATCGGGGGTGGACTTGCCGCGGGTGTGCCGGATCCGGGACTCCGCGTCCGTCCGCAGATGCTCCTCGCCGCCGAGGGCGGCGGCCAGGGCCTGGCGTGCGGCGGCGGCCAGGGGCGACTCGGGCACGGCGATGTCTTCCAGGGCCACCGGTTCGGCGCTGCGCGGTTTCACCCCGAGCAGGTCGCGCAGCAGTCCGATCACCGTGTCGGGCAGCGGCGTCGCCCTGGCCGGGTCTCCCCAGCCGCTCCACAGCATGTCCATGGGGCTTGTCCTCACCGGTCGTTCGAGAGTGCCGTCTCTTGTGCGGCCACAGGGGCGTTACACTGTGACACATGACGCCTATTCGTCACAACGCTTCGGACAGCGATCCGGTGCTCGACGCGGTACGCGACTGCGTCCTGGCCGTCGGCGTCCGGCGCACGACCCTCACCGACGTGGCCCGGCGTGCGGGCGTCTCCCGGATGACGCTGTACCGGCGCTGGCCCGATGTACGGTCCCTGGTCGGTGACCTGATGACCCGGGAGTGGATCGAGGCGGCCACCGGAGCGATGCCCGAGCCCACGCCTGGAATGCACGCGCGCACCCGGATCGTGGAGGGGCTGGTCAAAGGCGTCGGCGCCGTCCGCAGCCATCCACTCTTCCGCAAGATCGTCGACGTCGATCCCGAACTGCTCCTTCCCTACGTACTGGACCGGCGCGGAGCCAGCCAGGAAGCCGTCATCGAACTGATCTCCGACGCCCTCGAGCAGGGCCACGCGGACGGGTCCGTACGCCCCGACCATCCCCGACGGCAGGCCAGATCCCTGCTCCTGGTCGCCCAGTCCTTCACCCTGTCGTTGCGCACCATGGCCGACGAGGACGACGCCGAACTGAGCGCCGACGCCTTCTACGCAGAACTGCGGACCATCCTCGAGAGGACCCTGACGCCATGAGCCCCAGCAGCAGCCCGGCCCCCTCGGCGCACCCGGCTCCGGGCTCGTCCCTGACCGCCGCCCGCCGCCGGCGTGAACTCGGCCGGAGCACCGACGGCACGGCGGTGGACGTCCTGGTCGTCGGTCTCGGCGCGACGGGTGCCGGAGCCGCCCTGGACGCCGCCGCCCGCGGGCTCTCGGTCGCCGCCGCGGACGCCCACGACCTGGCCTTCGGTACCTCCCGCTGGAGCTCCAAACTCATCCATGGCGGGCTGCGTTACCTCGCCTCCGCCCAGTTCGACGTCGCCCACGAGAGCGCACGCGAGCGCGGGGTCCTCATGGAGCGCACCGCTCCGCACCTGGTGCGTGCCCAGCCCTTCGTGCTGCCCCTGACCCCCCTGGTCTCCCGTGGCCAGGCCGCTCTGGCCTGGGCCGGCTTCCGCGCCGGTGACACGCTGCGCCTCGCGGCACGCACCGCTCGTTCGACGCTGCCCGCACCGCGCAGACTCTCCGCGGCGGAGACCCGGCACCTCGCCCCCGCGCTGCGCACCACCGGACTCCGCGGCGGCCTTCTGTCCTGGGACGGCCGCGTGATCGACGACGCCCGTCTGGTCACCGCCGTCGCCCGTACGGCCGCCGCCCACGGCGCACGTATCCTCACCCGCGTCCGCGCACTGGAGATCACCCGCTCCGGCGCCCGTGTACGGGACGAACTCACCGGTGAGGAGGGCGAGATCCGGGCCCGCGCCGTCATCAACGCCACCGGCGTGTGGGCGGGCGGCCTGGTGGAGGGCGTCCGCATCCGGCCCTCCCGCGGCACCCACCTCGTACTGCGGACGGACCACCTCGGAGCCATGCCCGCCGGGCTGCACATCCCGATCCCGGGCGAGACCAACCGCTTCGTCCTCGTCCTGCCCCAAGGAGACGGCCGGGTCTACGTCGGCCTCACCGACGAACCCGTGGACGGCGACATCCCCGACGTACCCCAGGTACCCGAGACCGACATCGGTTTCCTGCTCGACGTCCTCGGCTCCGCCCTGGACGTCCCGGTCCACCGCCACGACGTGGTGGGCGCCTTCGCGGGACTGCGCCCCCTGCTGGACACCACACCCGCGGCGGGCTCGGGGGCGCCGGCGGGCACCGCCGACATCTCCCGCAAACACGCGGTGCTCACCTCGCCGGAGGGCGTGATCACGATCGTCGGCGGCAAACTCACCACCTACCGGCGCATGGCCGAGGACGCCGTCGACACGGCCATCGCCGCACACCGCCTCCCTGCCGGGCCGTCCACCACGACCGCGGTTCCCCTTGTGGGCGCGGCACCGCCGCAGGTACTCGCCGAACTCCGCGCGCCCCGACGCCTCATCAGCCGCTACGGCACCGAGGCGCCGGCCGTTCACGCCCTGACCGAGCAAGACCCCCGGCTCGCCGAACCCGTTCTGGAAGGCCACCCGGTGACCCGCGCGGAACTGCTGTGGGCCGTACGCCACGAAGGAGCCCTCGACACGGCGGACCTCCTGGACCGCCGCACCCGCATCGGCCTGGTGCCCGCCGACCGCGCCGACGCGATGCGTACGACACACGAGCTGCTCGGTGACACCTTCGACGCCGACTGACACGTCGTCGCGGCGGAGTTCGGGAGGTCGCAAAAGCACCGGCCGGCCGGCGCATCGCAGCCCGTTGGGACAACGCGGCGATCGCCCACTGCGCCACGGGGACGGTGCGGCGCCGAGGGCCGGGCTCCTGAGGGGAACCCTCAGGAGCCCGGCCCTCTTTCGGACGCGCGTAGAACTCGGGCACCATCGCCGTGCACCACCTGCACAGCCGCCCCACAGGAAAGCACGGCCCGATCGCAGGAAGGTCCCCACATGAAGATCCGCTCCGCCCTCATGGCCCTCGCGCTCACCATCGCCCCCGGACTCGCCGTCCTCGGCAGCGCCGGGGACGCACTGGCCGCCCAGGACACCGCCCAGGCCGCGGCGGTCACCAAGATCTCCCACGCCACGGCCACCTCGATGTTCCGCCAGGTGGGCATCACCTGGTCGTCCTCCGGCAACTGCTCCGACCGCAACAACCCGACCTGCACGTCGTTCGAGCAGCTCAACCTCGCCACCGCCCAGGGCGCGCAGACGCTCAAGCGGGCCTCGGGCTGCGCGCTGAACATCACCGGCGGGACCGAGACCGGCCACGCCTCCGGCACGTACTCGCACTGGAACGGCTACAAGCTGGACTACGGCAAGAACACCTGCGTCACCAACTACATCAAGAACAGCTTCACCTACATCGGTCTGCGCGGCGACGGAGCACCCCAGTACCAGTCCGGTTCCGGCAACATCTACGCCGACGAGGGCAACCACTGGGACGTCCTCTACTACAACTGCGGAGGCTGCTGAGCGGCTGACGGCAGCCGGCCGAGCGGCACGGTGCACAGGGGCCCCGGCGACCGTCGTCGCCGGGGCCGTTCGCCACCGGACGAGTGGCGGCAGAGCTCGTCGGCAGGTGCGGGACGGCGGGCGGGCCCGCCCGCCGGGTCCAGGGCGCGATCGCGCGCCCCGGCCGCCCTTCTGCGTCCCCCCTCCGTTGATCGGGCCACCGCGTGCGATGCTGGAGCAGGGATCATGACGGGACGCGGAACAGAACACGCGGAGTGAGGGTGGCGGGTCGGTCGGTGCGGGTGGCGCTGCGGGATCGCATCGCGGCATCGGACCCGGGACTGCTGCGGCTGACCGCCGGCCTGAGAACGGTGTCGTCCATCGCGCTTACACTCGCTGTCCTGGCCCCGGTGGGCGTCGGCGTGCCCCATCTGGTGGCGGGCGCCATGTCGGCGATGGTCGCGACCTTCGCCATCCGCGACAAGGAGCGGTCCGGGCAGGCCGTCACCCTCGCCGTGGGACTGATCGTGGCGCTGGTCGCCGTATCGCTCGGCGCGCTCCTCAACTCCCGCCTCGTGGCCGGGGACGCCTTCTTCGTCGTGCTCATCTTCTGCGCCGTGTACAGCCGGCGCTTCGGCGACCGCGCCACGGCGCTGGGACTGATCGGGTTCCAGGTCTACTTCCTCTCGTTGTTCGTCAGCGCGACCGTCCCGGTGCTGCCGCAGCTCTACGGCGCCATCGCCGTCGCCTTCGTCTGCAGTGCCCTGGTGCGCTTCGCCCTCGTGCCCGAGACGCCCTCGGGCATCCTGGACCGTCTGCGCCGTGCCTTCAGAGCCCGCCTCGGCCAACTGATCCTGGCGCAGATCGCCTTGCTCGACGCCGACGCCGACGACGTGGAGAAGGCCCTCGAGGAAGTGCGGCACAGGACGGCCGCGCTGCACGAGACCGCCATGCTGATCCAGGCACGGCTGGATCAGGGGACCTCCGACGCGAAGACGGCCCGGCTCGTGCAGCGCCGTATCGCCGATGCCGAGATCGCCTCTGAACGGCTGGGGCTCCTGCTGCTCACCGCGCGCAGCGCCGAGCGTGCCGACACGCTGACTCTGCATCTGCCGGGCGCCTACCTGCCCTCGAGGGGACCGCTGGCCGAGCACGACGAGACGGCCTCGACGCTGCGCCGCGACCTCGAGGCGCTGCGCCTTCTCGTCCTGCGTCCCGTCGCCGACGCCGAGGGCACCGCCTGGTCCCATGTGCGCAACCGGCTCCTCGGCTACCGGGAGGAGGACCATCTGCCGCTCGCGCCGGCCGCCGTTCAGGATGTGTTCCGGGGCATCGGAGAAACGGCGCGGGCGGTCCTCGGGCTGCGGATCGCGCTCGGTGGAGCCCCGGACGAGTCGGAGGACACCCCCGCGACCGCCCGCTCGCGTGAAGAGATCGACGCCGAGGACGCGGCCATCAGCGGCAGCGAGGAGGAGGGGCAGGAAGGCGCGCAACGCACCGGGCTGGACCGCCCGACGACCCGTGCCGCGGTTCAGGTGGCGGTGGGCTCCTCGCTCGCCATCGTCGGCGGCGAGTTCCTCTCCAGTCATCGCTGGTACTGGGCGGTGCTGACCTGCTGGATCGTGTTCATCAACACCTCGTCCACCGGCGAGATCCTCGTCAAGGGGTACCGCCGCCTGATCGGCACGATT
This sequence comes from Streptomyces sp. NPDC001156, assembly GCF_053598275.1. Taxonomy (NCBI): domain Bacteria; kingdom Bacillati; phylum Actinomycetota; class Actinomycetes; order Kitasatosporales; family Streptomycetaceae; genus Streptomyces; species Streptomyces sp. NPDC001156. The sequence goes on from NZ_JBSFJX010000037.1 coordinate 55,874, forward strand.
CTCGGCGTGGTGGCAGGCATCGGCCTGGCAGGGCTGGTCGGGCACCACACCTGGACCGCGTTCGCGCTGGTGTTGCTGTTCATCTTCGCGATGTTCTACACCGCACCGCTCTCCTACACGTTGATGTCCTTCTTCGTCACGGCGATGCTGGGCCTCCTCTAGACGCTCCTCAACACCTACAGCCTCTCCGTGCTGGTGCTGCGCATCGCGGAAACGGCGCTGGGCGCGGTCTGCGGAATCGTCGCGGCGGCCCTGGTCCTCCCCGTTCACACCGATCGCCGTACGAACGAACTGCTCAGCTCCGTGCTGGAGCAGCTCGCGGACGTCACCGACGCCGCAGTCGACCAGCTCAGCGGAGGGCCCGCGGCGGACCTCCTCGACAAGGCACGCGACCTGGACCGGACGCTGGCCGACCTGGCGGCCGCCACGCAGCCGCTGACCCATCCGATCACACCCCTGCGGGCCCGGCGGGACACCGCACGCTATGTCGTCGCGCTGCTGGAGACCTGCGGATATCACGCCCGCTCACTCGCGGCGACGGCGGAACTGCTGCCCGAGCACCCCTCGATCGCGGCGGATCCCCGACTGCGCGGAGCGGGCATGCGCATCGTGGGCAACATCCGGGCGATCGCCGCGCACGTCGCGGACGAGGGCAGCACCGCTCGCATCGAGACCGGGCCGAGCATCGCCTCCATGCTTCAGCCGGGAACTCTGGGCGCACCCCGGTACGACCGCGTCACCGACCGCGTGCTGCGTCATCTGCAGCGCCTGGACGAGGTGGTGGCCGGGTTGGCCCGTCCGCTCGGCGTCCCGGCCCCGGCGCCGGAGCAGTGACCTGGCAGGACGGCCCGGGACCGGCGGTGCCTTGGGGAGCAGTCAGGATGCCGGCCCCACCGTCTGGACATGCCGTCAGCCCCGGCCGGGCGGCCGAGGCTGACGGGACAGAGCCGGAGACGGGTCAGTGGGCCGGTGCCTCGGTGACCACCACTTCGTCGATGCTCTGCTCGATCTCCGCGGGCTTGGACGCTGTGGCCCTCGCCCAGTTGTAGATGACCAGGGAGAAGACCGCGACCACCACGATGTCCCACCACAGCGGGATGTGGTTCTGGCCGCCGAAGCCGCCCTGCCAGGAGATCAGGCCCAGGCCCACCAGGTAGGGCGGAAGCCACTGGGCGGCCTTCCAGTCCAGCCGGGGCGCGTCCTGCAGGTTCTTCCGGGTGGCGTACCAGGCGTAGCCGCCGAGGAGCACGTAGCCCAGCAGGATCGCGATGCCAAGACGCCACAGCGTGTCCCAACCGGCCCAGTAGATGATGAGGTTGGCGACCACGAAGGACAGCGGGGAGATCACCTTGCCGCCGGGCAGGCGGTAGGGGCGCTCGTGGTTCGGGAGCCGGTCGGCGAAGACGCCGTACGCCAGCGGAGCACCGGCGTACATCAGGACGCTCGCCGAGGTGATGAAGCCGACCAGCTCCTGCCAGCTCGGGAAGGGCAGGAAGCAGACCACGCCGGTCACGAAAGAGATCCCCAGCCCGAACCACGGGACGCCGCGCGCGTCGATCTTCTCGAAGAGCTTCGGCGCGTAGCCGTTCTTGGCCAGGCCGTAGGAGACGCGGGAGGTCGCGGTGGTGTAGATCAGCCCGGTGCCACCGGGGGAGATCACGGCGTCGATGTACAGCACCACACTCAGCCAGCCGAGACCGACCACCGTCGCCAGACCCGCCCAGGGGCCGCTGATGCCGGGGAAGTCGAGCTTGGCCCAGCCGTGCGCGAAGGAGCTGTGCGGCAGCGCGCCGATGAACACGACCTGGAGCAGGACGTAGATGACCGCGCCGATGGCGACGGATCCGAGGGTGGCGAGCGGCAGGTCCCGCTTCGGGTTGCGGCTCTCGCCGGCCAGCTGGATCGCCTGCTCGAAGCCGAGCAGGGCGAAGATGATGCCGCTGGAGCTGATGGCACCGAGGACGCCCTTGGCGCCGAAGGGGGCGAAGCCCCCGGCGGTGAAGTTGTGCGGGTGGAAGTTGCCCACCGCGATGATGAAGATCGCACCCAGCGGCACCGCGATCTTCCACCAGGTAGCCGCGCTGTTGGTGTGCGCCAGGACGCGGACGCCCAGGAAGTTGACGGCCACGAAGACGGCCATCAGGACGACGGCTACGGCGAAGCCGCTGGTCGTCAGGGTGCCGTCGGCGTGCTGGAAGCCCTTGGCGAAGTCCCAGTGAGCGGCGTAGCCGATCATGGCCTCGACCTCGATCGGGGCCACGGTCGCCGCCTGCAGCCAGGAGAACCAGCCGAAGGACATACCGGCCAGGCCGCCGAAGGCGTAGTGGGGGTATCGGGCGGTGCCGCCCGCGACCGGGAACATGCCGCCGAGTTCGGCGTGCACGAGCGCCAGCAGGACGATGGCCACCGCGCCGATCAGCCAGGAGATGATCGCCGCCGGACCGGCCGTCACGACCGCCTTCTCGGCGCCGTAGAGCCATCCGGAACCGATGATGGAACCGACCGAGGCCCACATCAGTCCGATCAGGCCGACGTCGCGGCGAAGACCGGTCGTCTTCCGCGCGACATCGGGGGCTGCATGGTCGACATTCACCATGTCAAGAGGCCTCTCGTTATCTGAACAGGGATTTAACGCTCGACGGCGGCTCACCATAGGAATGCGATTTGCTCAGCAGAAAGGCCGTGGCCTCAGATTTGACTGTTTACTAGGGGATTCCTTTACCCACGCTTTGCGCAGTTCAGCCTGGGCGTGATGAATGTCACTATTCAGCAGAGGGGTACGAGAAGAAGGTAAGACACACGGGTTCCGGGTCGGAATGCCCGACGCGCGACGGGCATTTCCTCCATGGGCATGCCCCGATGCCGAACCGGCTCAGCCTGTCAGTGGAGACAGCACCCACCCGGGTCATCGACACCGGTCATCGCAAGGGCGCCGCCGTGGATCGCCCCTGCGCCGCTCCATTCAGAAGCGACACCGCTTAGTCCGATGAAAAGGAACTGTTGGACTTCAGGATCACGCTGCAGCAGTGTGGACATGTCCCCTCGAACCCGACCGGGACAGCCAGCACTGCACCACCCGGAGACCACCCGATGACCTACGTCGCAGATCCTGAGCGCTACAACGGCACCATGCGCTACCGCCGCACCGGCCGCTCCGGACTCGACCTCCCCGTCCTGTCCCTCGGCTACTGGCACAACTTCGGCGACGACCGCCCGTTCGAGACCCAACGGGAGATCGCCCTGCGTGCGTTCGACCTGGGGATCACCCACCACGATCTCGCCAACAACTACGGCCCGCCGTACGGCTCTGCCGAGATCAACTTCGGGCGCCTGATGAAGCAGGACCTCGCGCCGTACCGGGACGAGATGGTCATCTCCACCAAGGCCGGCTGGGACATGTGGCCGGGCCCCTACGGCCAGGGCGGTGGCTCCCGGAAGTACGTCCTCGCCTCGCTCGACCAGTCGCTGCGGCGCACGGGACTGGACTACGTCGACATCTTCTACTCCCACCGGCTCGACGCCACGACTCCGCTCGAGGAGACGATGGGGGCACTCGACACCGCGGTCCGCCAGGGCAAGGCCCTCTACGTCGGCATCTCCTCCTACGACGCGCAGCGCACCCGGGAGGCGGCGGCCATCCTGCGCGAGCTGGGTACGCCGCTGCTCATCCACCAGCCGTCGTACAACATGGTCAACCGCTGGATCGAGAACGAAGGCCTGCTCGATGTGGCCAAGGAGGAGGGCTTCGGTGTCATCGGTTTCACCGCCCTCGCCCAGGGGCTGCTGACCGGGCGCTACCTCGACGGCATCCCCACGGACTCGCGGGCCGCGCAGGACAAGTCCTTCGACACCACCTGGCTGTCGCAGGACATGCTGCACAGGCTGCGCGCCCTCAACGACATCGCGGCCCGCCGTGGGCAGACCCTCGCGCAGATGGCTCTCGCCTGGGCGCTTCGCGACGCACGCGTCACCTCGCTCGTCATCGGCGCTTCTCGCGTCGAACAGCTCGAGCAGAACGTCGCGGCGCTCGAGAATCCCGACTTCAGCGACGAGGAACTGGCGGAGATCGACAAGTACGCCACCGACGCCGGCGTCGACCTGTGGCAGAGCGCCCGCCTCGGCGAGCTCGGCTGACCGGCCGCGCTGGCCGGATCCCGGTCGGCGCGGCGTTCGCGGTCCGACCGTCCCGACCCATGCGCGGCCCCCGGCACCTCCGATGACTCAGGGAGGCGCCGGGGGCCGCACTCGTCGCGCGGGCCGCTAGTCGCGCAGCTCCGGCGGCTCGCTGTCCAGTCCGACATCGGTGACGACGTCGTAGCCGACCGCGGCATGTCCGGGCGTGGGGTGGGCTATGTCGGCGCCGAGATCGAAGGCGGCGCCGTCCATCGCCTGCGCCAGCTCCTCCTCCTCGCGGCGCAGAACCGCTTCATGGTGGTGCTCAGTCATGCGTTCGACAAGACCTCGGATGTTTTCGTGGTGTTCCTTGGGGACATCGGCTTCGCTCATGGCCTCCATGGTCGAGGGCGTGCACCGGGCCGGACAACGGAGGATGGGGTGCAGGCGGCGGGGTGTGCACTCACGGGACAGGACTGTGCAGTCCTGGGCCACGCACGCCCGGAAGGGCAGTCCGGACGGCGCATCCGCCCGGGCAGGCCGTCACTCTCGGCCACTGGCGCTGACCTGCCGAGTTGCCGGCCCCGCCGTTCACATCCGCCCTGGTTTATTGTTCAATTAACAGGGGCGTCACGAGGAGGTCGCGCCATGACGGAACTCGGTCTGAGCGAGACGGTCGGCATTCTGCGGCAGCCGGGCGTGCGGCCACGGTTCAGCAGCGCGGGCCTCGGATGGGAGCGCCTGTTCCTCTCGGCGCAGGAGGAGCAGCCCTACCACGCCGAATTCGGTCCGGCCCCCACACATCTGCTGATCCTGCACCTCAGCGGACCGGTCACCGTGCGGCGAGGACGCGGCCGGGGCACGCGGTCGGAAAAGATCCCCGCCGGTGGGCTGTTCCTGCAGCCGGCCGGCCGGACCCTGTCCGTCGAGCTCGGCGGACGGCTCGACACGGTGCACGCCTACCTCACGGACGAGGCGCTGCGCGATGCCAATGACGGACGGCCCGTGGAGCTGTCGGAGGAACTCGGTGTGACCGATCCGCTCGCCGAGCAGCTTCTGCTCGCGCTGGAGAGCACGGCCCGACGCTGGGAACCGTCCGCCCGGACGTACGCCGACCATCTGACGGGGATGCTCGCCGCGCAGCTGGTCCAGCGCCACGGCACCGCGGCGAACACGCCGCGCCCTGTCCCGTCCGGCCTCTCCGACCGGCAGCTGGCCGCCGTGCTGGAGCTCATGGAAGAGCGCCTCGCCGAACCACTGCCGATCGCCGACCTCGCCGCGGCCGTCTCGCTCAGCTGCAGCCAGTTCACACGGCAGTTCCGGGCGAGCACAGGTGAGTCGCCGCACCAGTACCTCCTCTCCCTGCGACTGAAGCAGGCGACGCGGCTGCTGCGCACGGGGACCATGCCGATCGGGGAGGTGGCCGCCGAGTGCGGTTTCTCCCACCAGGAGCATCTGACGCGGGTGATGCGCGCCCGGCTCGGCACGACCCCGGCCGCCCTGCGCCGGGCGGGCTGAGACCGCGGCGCGGGCCGGGCTGCCACGTCAGCGTTCCAGTACGAGGGCCAGCGCCTGGCCCACTCCGATGCACAGAGCCGCAAGCCCCGTGCCGGTGCCCGCCGCGCCGAGCTGGTGGGCCACCGCTCCGGCGATCCGGGCACCCGACGCACCCAGCGGGTGGCCGATGGCGATGGCACCGCCAGCAGGATGCCGAGACCGCGGCCGTCCACGCCGCAGTTGTTCGAGACCACATGGAGGTCGCGCGCCCCGCTCGCGTGCAGGGCGCCGATCAGGGTCTCCGGCACACCGCTGAGGCCGAAGCCGCCCACGGCGAACGACTGTCCGTCCGCCACGTCCGCCAGGGCCTCCTCGGCCGAGGCCACCTGCTTGTCCATGTCCGGTCCCTATCGCCCGAGTACGCGGCGGAGCGCGCCGAGCAGTTCCTCCCGGGCCGACTCCTCGGTCTCGGGGGCGGTGGCGCGGCGCCAGGCGACGTAGCCGTCGGGACGCACGAGCAGTACGCCGCCCTCGTCCATCTCCGCGACACGGCTCCATTCGCCGTACGCGTCACGGCAGCCGGCCTCACCGATGCGCACGAACCGCAGCGGCACGCCGAGTTCGTCCCGGCACGCCTCCGCCGCCGCCTCCCAGGAGCTGCCCGACAGACCGGTCAGCACGGTGAAGACGCCCTGGCCGACCACGTCGAGCGTGGAGATCCGCTCACCGCCGGATCCGACCATCCATGCGTGCGGAAGCTTGGCGCCCGGACGGGTGGTGGGCCGGGCCACCAACTCCGGGTCGGTCGACCAGTGTTCGTCCGGTCCGCCGTCGGGCACGACCGCACCGGACGCATAACGCTGGTTGAACTCGACGCCGTGCGCGTTGAATTCGTAGTTCTTGAGCTGCACGGCCTCCTCGAGTAGGCGCCGCTTCTTGGCACCCTCGGGTGTGCCGTCCCGCAGCGCCGCCAGACCTTCGGCGATGGTCTCCTCGTCGCTCCCGGCCCCGACGCCGAGCACGTCGAAGATGGGGCCGAACTGGTCACGGCTGAGGTTGGCCCGCTCCACGATCTGCCGCCCCACGGGGGCGCGTTCGGCCGTGTAGCTGTCGAGCAGCTCCGGTCCCGCCTCCCCGCGCACCACCATCGCGAGCTTCCACGCCAGGTTGTAGGCGTCCTGCACGGAGGTGTTGGAACCCAGGCCGTTGGACGGCGGGTGCCGGTGCACGGCGTCGCCTGCGCAGAACACCCGCCCCGACGAATACACCGTGGCGTAGCTGTGGTTCACGGTCCACAACGAGGTCGACGTGATCTCCACCGGCAGCTCCGGGTCACCGATGAGGTCACGCACGATCCGGCGTGCCTCCTCCGCGTCCACGGCCGGCGGCGGCTTCTCGATGTCGTATCCCCACACCAGCAGCCACTCGTTCCACGGGCGGACCATACGGACCAGTCCCATGCCGATGCCACCCGTCTCCGCACCCGGCCTGAGCACCCAATACAGGACGCTGGGCCGGTGGGCGCAGTACCTCTCCAGGTCGGCCTTGAAGACGATGTTCATGCTGCCGGCCTTGCCCATCTGCCCGTCGAAGGACAGTCCGAGCTGCTCGGCCACGGTGCTGCGGCCGCCGTCCGCGCCGACCAGGTAGCGGGCGCGCACAGTGAACTCGTCGCCGCGGACCCGGTCGCGCAGGAGCGCCGTGACGCCGTCCTCGTCCTGGGTGAAGCTCAGGAACTCGGTGTCGAAGCGGACCTTGGCGCCCCGCGCTGCCGCGTTGCTCACCAGGATCGGCTCCAGGTAGGTCTGCGGCAGATCGATCATCTCGCAGGGACTCTTGGCCGTGTACTCGGTGAGCGAGTCCGGCCCCGTCCCCCAGCTGCGGATCCGGCCGATCTCCTCGCCGGCGAGAGCGGTGCACAGCACCGTGTCCCCCATGAGGTGCGACGGGCTGCCGGACGCCCGCGCCTCGGCCTCGACGCCGAGATCGCGCAGCACCTCCATAGTGCGCTGGTTGGTGATGTGGGCCCGCGGGGTGTTGGCCAGCCAGCCGTACTTCGTCACCAGCAGCGTGCGTATCCCGTACGTGGCCAGCAGCAGGGCGGCCGAGCCTCCGGCGGGGCCGCTGCCGACGACCAGGACGTCGGTGTCGTAGGTGTCCGTGCGTGTCATGGGGGCGCTCCTGGGTCAGCCGGCCAGCGGGGCGATGTGGAAGGTGTAGTCGAGCCGGCGCCACTCACCGTCGATGCGACGGCCGTCGGGGGTGGGGCCGGTGTGCGGCGTGAAGTCGACGACCAGTGCGTCCTTGACGCCGAACACGGTGTCGCTGTCCAGGTAGTCGCCGCCGACCACGAACAGCTGGGTGATGAGCCGCCGGTGACCGGCCGCGTCGATCATGAAATGGACGTGGGGAGCCCGGTAGGGGTGACGGCCCACCGCGGCGAGCATCTGCCCGACCGGGCCGTCGTCGGGGATCGGGTAGGCGGACGGCAGGATCGACCAGAAGGTGATCCGGCCCTCGCCGTCAGAGCGCAGCCGGGCACGGAGCACCGGCCCGTCCAGGTCGGGCAGTTGAACGTCGTAGAAGCCGTCCTCGTTGGACTGCCAGACGTCGACGACCGCGTCCTCGACGGGCTTGCCCGCCGTGTCCAGGATCCGCACGTCCACCCACAGCGGCGACCCGGGCAGGCCGCCGGAGATGTCGTTCCCCAGTGCGGTCTCCGGCGGGCCCTCCACGTAGAAGGGCCCGAGCACCGCGGACGGAGTGGTCTCGGGCGTACGGGAGTTGGTGAGCAGGTCGACGGCGCTCGAGACGCCGAGCGTGTCCGAGAGCAGCACGAACTCCTGACGGGTCGGGCCCGAGATCTGCCCGGTACGGGTGAGGAAGTCGATCGCGTACTGCCACTCGGAGTCGGTGAGGTCGTTGTCCTTCACGAAGCCGTGGAGACGGCGGACGAGATCGGTCAGGAGAACGCGCACGCGCGGATCCGGGGCCTCGGCGAAGCTGGCCACGACCTGATCGGTGAGAAGCGCCAACGGGTCGCCGGCCGTGGCGGGGCCGCCGGCCGGACGGCGTCCGTGCCAGGCGTCCGACAGCAGCGCCGCGACGCCCTCAGCGGTCACCTCGCGCGGATTCGGGTACGGGGTCGCGGCGGCTAGCTCGGCCGCGCGGGCCAGGCCCGACTCCGGCATGCCGAGGTCCCGCAGAGAGGTCGGGCCGCCGAGGGAGGTGACCAGGTCGTGGACGCCGGAGGGGGCGTCCGCCGTGCCGAGGGCGTCGGCGATCCTGCGCATCACCTCGGGCACCGCGGGCGCGTTGTAGGCCATGGCGTGCGGCAGGACGACGGTGTGCGTCTCGGCATGCGGCAGGTCGAAGCTGCCGCCGAGCGTGTGGCACAGCTTGTGGTGCAGGCCCATGCCGACGGTGGCGAGGCAGGTCCCCGCGAGCCACGCCGCGTGCAGCAGGTCGGCACGTGCTTCGGGGTCGGCCGGATCGTCGGCGAGCCGGGGCAGGGCCCGGGCGATACGGGAGATCGCGTCCAGGGCCTGCTGGTCGGTGAGGGGGTTGGCCTCGGCCGAGTACAGCGCCTCCACGGCGTGCGCCAGGGCGTTCACACCGCTCGTCACGGACAGCCCGAGGGGCAGGGTCGAGCTGAAGTTCACGTCGTAAACGACGGTCTCGGGCAGGATCGCCGCGGACGACTGCGTGACCTTGCGTCCGTCGCGCGTCTCGCCGAGTACGGGGGTCACCTCGGAGCCGGCGTACGTGGTGGGCAGGATCACCTGCGGCAGGTCCGTACGCAGGGCCAGCGCCTTCGACAGCCCGGTCGTCGAGCCGCCGCCCACGGCCACGAGGCAGTCGGCGGACGCGTCCCGCAGAACCGCGAGCGCCTGCTCCGTGACCTCGACCGGAGTGTGCATCACCGCGCCGTCGAACTCCGCCACCACCAGGTCGCCGAGCGCCTCGCGCACCCGGGCGGAGGCGTCCGCCGGCACGCGACTGGACAGCAGTAGTACCCGGGAGCAGCCGAGTCGCCCCACCTCCTCACGGAGTCTGTCGACGGTCCCGAATCCGAAGACGACCCGTGAGGACCGGGATGAATGAACGAACGTCCGCATTGAGTTCCGCCTCCGCGTGTGTCGGTGAGACGCACCGTGTGCTTGGCCATCGAGTGTGCGAGTTACGACAGGGTGAACGCCTGCACGATCGGCGCGTCGTCACTGCACGAAACGCGCACCGGAAGCGCCGACCCGGTCTCCGGGCCGGGGCGACACCGAGGTGGCATGCACACTGTGCACCCGGCGGTCACTCGTCGTCACCGCCGCGGGGCATGGCAGAGCCAGAAGTTGTACACGTCAACATCGGCGCGCCCTGGAGACAAACCTCAGCGACGCACGCAGACCACGAGCCGGGTGTCCATCGAGCTGATACGCCATCGGCTCCCGGCTGGTCTACGTACACTGACGGGCATGGCATGCCGCATCAGTGAGCTGGTCATAGACGCCGCCGACCCCGAGCGGCTCGCCGCTTTCTGGAGCGAGGTCCTGGGCTTCGTCGAACTCGGCCGGGAGGACGACGGAAGCATCGAGATCGGGCCGCCCGACGCCGGCTTCGGCGGCCCGCAGCCCACCCTCATCCTCAGCCCCAGCAGCGACCCGCGGGCCGGAAAACTCCGACTGCACATCGACGTCAACGCCACCGACCGCGACCAGGACGCCGAGCTGGAGCGGCTACTCGCTCTCGGCGCCAGGCCCGTCGACGTCGGCCAGACCGGCGCCGAGAACTGGCACGTCCTGGCCGACCCCGAAGGCAACGAGTTCTGCCTCCTGCACACCCGGCTCCAGCCCCTCTGACCGCGTGCGGCCAAGCGCCAAGCCGCTCGGCCGTCCGAATGAGGTCGAGAGTTCGCCCGTCGGTGTCAGCGCCCGAGCCTCGGCTCGAGTTCCGCACGCGCGGGGCACCGCACGGTGAGGTCCGGGCACGTGCGTGCCCGGACCCGTACCTTCTGCCCTGGCTATGCGGCGAGTGCGTGGCCGGGGTGCAGTACCACCTTGGTGTAGCCCTCGACCCGCTTGTCGAACTTCTCGTACGCCTGAGGCGCCTGGTCCAGCGGCAGTTCGTGGGAGACCACGAAGCTCGGCTTGGCCCGTCCAGCGATGATCATGTCCCGCAGCTGGCGGTTGTACCGCTTGACGTTGCACTGGCCGGTGCCCATCTTCTGGCCCTTCTCGAACATCCTGCCGATGGAGACCAGGAGTTGGCCGTGCTTGGCGTGCTCGTCGGGTCCTCCGGGATCGGAGGGGACGTACAGACCCGGGACGCCCAGCCTGCCGGTCGCCCGTACCGTGTCGACGAGCGCGTTCAGGACGATGGCGGGCTCCTCGTGGCTGGCGTCGTGTGCCTGCGCCTGGTAGCCGACGGCGTCCACGCCCTTGTCGGTCCCTTCTCCGTCCGTCCGGGCCTTGATCTGCTCGGCGGGATCGCCCTTGGTGAAGTCGATGGGTATGGCCCCGATCTCCTCCGCCTTGGCGAGCCGCTCGGGCACCCGGTCGACACAGAACACCTTGGACGCACCACGAAGCAGGGCCGAGTACGCGGCCATCAACCCCACCGGTCCAGCGCCGTACACGGCCACGCTCTCGCCGGGCGACACCTGGGCGAGCTCGCATCCGTGGTAGCCGGTCGGGAAGATGTCGGCCAGCAGCACGAAGTCGGTCTCGAACTCTTCCCCGGGCGGCAGCTTCAGGCAGTTGAAATCGGCGAAGGGCACCCGCAGACGCTCCGCCTGACCGCCCTTGTACGGGCCCATTGCCACGTAGCCGTAGGCTCCGCCGGCGAAACCGGGGTTGACCGTCAGGCAGAAGCCGGTCTCCCCGGCGAGGCAGTTCTTGCAGAACCCGCAGGCGACGTTGAAGGGCATCACGACACGGTCGCCCTTGGCCAGGGAGACGACACCCGGGCCGGTCTCCTCCACGATGCCGAGGTTCTCGTGCCCGAAGACGATGCCCGGCTCGGCCGCCGTACGGCCTTCGTACATGTGCAGGTCCGATCCGCAGATCGCGGACGATGTGACCCGTACGACCACGTCGCTCGGATGCTGGATCTGTGGGTCGTCGACGTCCCTCACGGCCACACTGAAGGGCTTCTCATAGACGACGGCTTTCACCTGGTCACCTCCGCGTCCATGCGCTCGATGACGGCGGCGACCTGAGAGCCGGTACCGGGAGGGCGCCCACGGAGAAACGGGCCTCGGCCTGCGCCGTGGCCCCGGGTGGTCTCGCTTCACCGCCGGATTACTTCCAGGTAACGCCCGTGCGGCAGGGGCCGCAACCCGCGTCGCAGGGGCTCGCACGGTCCGCGGCGTCGGGCGCGCGACGCGCTACGACGTCGGCGGCGGGAGTGACCCGGCCCGGGACCTGGACCGGGCGTACCCCCTTCACCAAATGCCTCCGAGGACGCCCCGGCCTCCAGGCCGGGGAGGAATCGGACCCCTGCGGAGCAGGGCAGGAAACGGGGTTTCGCCCCCAGGGCGAAAGACCGCCCACATGATCGGGTAAGGTGTG